>NZ_LFJT01000053.1:0-44315 GCF_001682645.1 Delftia sp. JD2 | reverse complement strand
CGTGGCCGTGGACACCACGGCCGCGCGCGGCCTGCCGCCTCAGCAGGTGGAGGCCGCCGCCTTTGCCTGGCTGGCGCGCCAGGCCCTGCTGGGTTTGCCGGGCAACCTGCCCGCCGTGACGGGCGCACGCGGCCCGCGCATCCTGGGCGCCATCCACCCCGCATAAAAAAACCATGCAAGGCATCCGCCAAGCATGGGCCCACCAAACATCTTGCCTGAGCCCAAAGCCTATGAAACTGGCGCGGCCCAAAAGCAGGGACGCCGAGCAAGAGCCGCCTCGCGGCGAGGGCGTCGTCCCCCTCCCGCGAAGCGAGAGAGGGCGCCGTGCATACGGGGGAAGGCGCGTAAGCGCCTCAGGGGGTGCTATCCGCCTATATAGACGAACTTGAAGAGGAAGACGCCGCCGATCAGCCACACCATCCAGTGCACTTCCTTGGCGCGGCCCGTGAACAGCTTGAGCACGGCATAGGTGATGAAGCCGAAGGCCAAGCCATTGGCCACCGAGTAGGTGAAGGGCATGAGCAGGGCCGTGACGGCAGCGGGGATGGCCTCGGTGGTCTCACCCCATTCGATCTCGGTCAGCTCCTTGAGCATCAGGCAGGCCACGAAGAACAGCGCAGGCGCCGTGGCGTAGCCGGGCACCACGCCGGCCAGCGGCGACAGGAACAGGCAGCACAGGAAGAGCACGGCCACGGTCAGCGCCGTCAGGCCCGTGCGGCCGCCCGCCTGCACGCCGGCCGCGCTTTCCACATAGGCCGTGGTGCTGGAGGTGCCCAGCAGCGAGCCCGCGAAGATGGCGCCGCTGTCGGCCAGCAGCGAGCGGTTGAAGCGGCCCATGCGGCTGGGCACCAGCAGGCCGGCGCGCTTGGCCACGCCCATCAGCGTGCCCGTGGCATCGAACAGCTCGACCAGGAAGAACACCAGCACCACGTTGAGGATGCCGCCCGTCAGCGCGGACTTGATGTCCAGCTGCAGGAAGGTGGGCGCAATGGAGGGTGGCGCCGAGAACACGCCGTGGAACTCGTTGCCTGCGAAGAAGAACGAGGCCACGGTGACCGCGACGATGCCGATCAGGATGGCGCCCGGCACCTTCAGGCGGTCCAGCACCACGATGATCAGAAAGCCCAGCGAAGCCAGGATGACTTCGGGCTTGTGCAGATCGCCCAGGGTCACGAAGGTGGCCGGCGATGCCGCGACGATGCCCGCGCTCTTGAGCGCGATCAGCGCCAGGAACAGGCCAATGCCCACGGTGATCGCTATGCGTATGGACTGCGGTATGCCCTTGATGATCAGCTCCCGCAGGCCGAACAGCGTCACCAGCAGGAACAGGCAGCCCGAGACAAAGACCGCGCCCAGCGCGGCCTGCCAGGTGAAGCCCATGTGCAGCACCACCACGTAGGCGAAATAGGCGTTCAAGCCCATGCCCGGCGCCAGCGCGATGGGATAGTTGGCGTACAGCGCCATGATGGTCGTGCCCAGCGCCGCGATCAGGCAGGTGGCCACGAAGACGGCCCCCTTGGGCATCCCCGCATCCCCCAGGATCGAGGGATTGACGAAGATGATGTAGGCCATCGTCAGAAAGGTCGTCAGGCCCGCGACCAGCTCGGTTCTTACATTGGTGCCGTGCTCACTGAGCTTGAACACCCGTTCCATCCAGTTCATCGCATTGTCTCCGTGTTGTTTTCGCATGCGGGGCGCAACGGTTGTGAAAGCGCCCAGGGTTGAGCACCGGCTGTCCAGGCCGGCACAAGGCATGGCACCCTGCCGGGCAGCCATGGACCTGGTGGCGCGCATCGCTGCGCGCAGATTCAGGGAATGAGGGGGCGGCGCCGGTCCGCTCAGCTCCCGGCGGCCTGCACGGCCTCGATGGCGCGCAGGATGGATTCCGGCGTGGCCGGCGATTGCAGCGGCGGGTTGCTGCGGTGCCCGCCCGCGGCCGAGACGGCGTCGCGGATGGCGAAGAACACCGAGAACGGCAGCAGCAGCGGCGGCTCGCCCACGGCCTTGCTGCGGTGGATGGAGTCCTCGAAGTTGTCGCCCTCGAACAGCCGCACGTTGAACACGGGCGGGCAGTCATTGGCCGTCGGGATCTTGTAGGTGCTGGGCGCGTGCGTGGTGAGCTTGCCGCTTTGCGGGTGCCAGACCAGCTCTTCCGTGGTCAGCCAGCCCATGCCCTGGATGAAGGCGCCCTCGACCTGGCCCACGTCCACGGCCGGGTTCAGCGAGCGGCCCACGTCGTGCAGCACGTCGGCGCGCAGCAGCTTGAACTCGCCGGTCAGCGTGTCCACCACCACCTCGCTCACGGCCGCGCCGTAGGCGTAGTAGAAGAAGGGCCGGCCCTGCATGGTGTCCTTGTTCCACGACAGGCCGGGCGTGGCATAGAAGCCGTCGGACCACAGCTGCACGCGCTCGATGTAGGCCTCGCCCACCACGGCCTTGAAATCCAGCACCTTGCCGTTGACGTGGACCTGATCGTTGGCAAAGCGCACGTCCTGCGCGCGGCCGCCATGGCGCTCGGCGGCGCAGGCGGCCAGGCGTTCGCGGATCTGGCGCGCCGCATCCTGCGCGGCCTTGCCGTTGAGGTCGGCCCCCGTCGATGCCGCCGTGGCCGAGGTGTTGGCCACCTTGGTGGTGTCGGTGGCCGTGACGCGCACGCGCCCGAAGCCCACGCCCAGCTCGTGCGCCACGACCTGGGCCACCTTGGTGTTCAGGCCCTGGCCCATCTCGGTGCCGCCGTGGTTCACGAGGATGGAGCCGTCGTTGTAGACATGGACCAGGGCGCCGGCCTGGTTGAAGTGCTTGACGTTGAAGGAGATGCCGAACTTGAGCGGCGTCAGCGACAGGCCGCGCTTGAGCACGGGGCTGGCCGCGTTGAACTCGGCGATGGCATCGCGGCGCGCGCGGTAGTCGCTGCAGGTCTCCAGCTCGGCCACCAGCTCGTGGATCACGTTGTCGGTCACGACCTGGCTATAGGGCGTGACATTGCGCTCGGTCTTGCCATAGAAGTTGACGCGGCGCACATCGAGCGCATCGCGTCCCAGCTCGCGCGCCACCGTCTCCATGATGTTCTCGATGGCGATCGCGCCCTGCGGGCCGCCGAAGCCGCGGAACGCCGTATTGCTCTGGGTATTGGTCTTGCCGGAGTAGCCGTGCATGGACACATCGGGCAGCCAGTACGTGTTGTCGAAGTGGCACAGCGCGCGCGTCATCACGGGGCCGGACAGGTCGGCCGAGTGGCCGGCGCGCGAGACCATGGAGATCTCGGCGCCGAGGATGCGGCCCTCGTCGTCGTAGCCCACCTCGTACTCGTACCAGAAGCAGTGGCGGCGGCCCGTGATCATGAAGTCGTCATCGCGGTCCAGGCGCAGCTTGACGGGGCGGCGCAGCCGCGTCGCGGCCACCGAGGCCACGCAGGCGAACAGGGCCGACTGCGACTCCTTGCCGCCGAAGCCGCCGCCCATGCGGCGGCACTCCACATGCACGGCGTGCGAGGCCACGCCCAGCGCATGCGCCACCAGATGCTGCATCTCGCTGGGGTGCTGGGTGGAGCAGTACAGGTGGACGGCGCCGTCCTCCTTGGGAATGGCGTAGCTGATCTGGCCTTCCAGGTAGAACTGCTCCTGGCCGCCCACGTAGAACGATGACTTCAGGCGGTGCGGCGCCTCGTCCATGGCGCGGCGAGCGCCGCCTTCATTCGTGCTGCGCGCCAGGTGCATGGGCGGCAGCACGTACTGGCCCAGCTCATGCGCCTGCTGGGGCGTGAGCACGGGCGGCTCGGCCGTGATGTCGGCTGCCGCCTTGGCCTGGGCCGCAGCCAGGCGCGCAGCCTCGCGGCTTTCGGCGATCACGGCGAACAGCGGCTGGCCCAGGTAGCGGATCTCGCCGCTGCACAGGATGGGGTCGTCGTGGATGATGGAGCCGCAGTCGTTGACGCCGGGAATGTCCTCGCCCGTGAGCACGGCCACCACGCCGGGCATGGCGCGGATGGCATCCAGCCTGAGCGCATTGAGCCGGCCATTGGCCACGGGCGACAGGCCCAGCGCACAGTGCAGCGTGCCGTCCAGCTCGGGCAGGTCGTCGATGTAGGCGGCCTCGCCGGCCACATGCAGATGGGCCGATTCATGCGGGCGGCTGATGCCCACGCGCTGGCCCTGGGTGTGGGCACCGGCCTCGGCACGCTCGTCCACGCGGAAGGCGGTGTTCTTCAGGTAATGCGCAAAGGCCTCGGACGAGTGCAGCAGGGAGGGATCGATGGGGCGGTTCATTTCAGGCTCCTTGGTGCACTGCGTGGGGCATCACGCTCCAGACGCTGGTGGCCTGCAGCGGCAGCGGTTGCTGCGGACGTGTCTCCAGCCACAGGCGCTGCAGCAGGTTCTGCGCCACCTTGAGCCGGTAGTCGGCGCTGGCGCGCATGTCGGACATGGGCTTGAAGTCCTGGGCCAGCGCGGCCTGGGCGGCCTTCACTGCGGCCTGGTCCCAGGGCTGGCCCACGATGGCCGCCTCCGCCAGGGCCGCACGCTTGACCACGGCGGCCATGCCGCCAAAGGCCAGGCGGGCGGACTTCACCACCTCGCCATCGAGCTCGATGGCCAGCCCCGCGCACAGCGCCGAGATGTCGCAGTCAAAGCGCTTGCTGATCTTGTAGGCCCGGGTCTGGCGCCGTGCAGCGTCCAGCGGCACGGCCAGTGCCTGCACGAACTCGCCCGGCTCCAGCTGGTTCTTCATGTAGTCCAGATAGAAGTCATGCAGCGGCATGCGGCGCACGCGTGCGCCCTTGCGCAGCTCGATCTGCGCGTCCAGCGCCATCAGCACGGGCGGCGAGTCGCCAATGGGCGAGCCATTGGCCACGTTGCCACCCATGGTGCCCGCATGCCGGATGGGCACGGAGGCAAAGCGCAGCCACACGTCGGTCAGCCCCTCGAAGCGCTGCGACAGCGCCGACCAGGCCGATTCCAGCGAGGCACCGGCGCCGATGTACAGCTCGCCGCCTTCCAGGCTGCCCGCGCCGCGGCGTTCCTCGACGCGCTTCATCTCGGCCACGTCGCCCACATAGACGATGTCGCCCAGGTCGCGGAACTGCTTGGTCACCCACAGACCCACATCGGTGGAGCCTGCCAGCAGGCGCGCGCGGGGCTTGGCCTCGCACACGGCGGCCAGCTCGTCCAGCGTGCGCGGAGCGTGGAAGCTGTCCACACGGCCGCCCTGGGCGGCGTTGGGCGCGGTGTAGTCCAAGCCGGCATCCTGCGCGCGCAGGCCCTGCAGTGCCTGCACCACGGGGTCGGTGGCCATGCGCGTGGCGGGCAGGTCGAACATGCGCTGGCCTGCGTCCAGGATGGGACGGTAGCCCGTGCAGCGGCACAGATTGCCCGACAGCTCGTCGGCCAGTTGCTGGCGCGAGGGGCGCGTGCCGGCCTGCTGGTGGTGCTCGTAGGCCGACCACAGCGACATCACGAAGCCCGGCGTGCAAAAGCCGCACTGCGAGCCGTGACAGTCCACCAGCGCCTGCTGCACGGGGTGCAGTTCGGCACCGCCTGCGGGCTTGCCGGTGGCACAGCCCTGCTTGCCGGCGCACTGGCCCTTGACGTCCTCCACCGTGAAGAGCGCCTTGCCGTGCAGCGTGGGCAGGAACTGGATGCAGGCATTGACCGTCTGCAGCTGCAGGCCGCCCACCGCGTCGGGCGCGCCGTCTTCGGCCAGCTCGGCGATGACCACCGTGCAGGCGCCGCAGTCACCTTCGTTGCAGCCCTCCTTGGTGCCGGTGCAGCGCGCGTCGCCGCGCAGCCAGTCGAGCACCGAGCGCGTGGGATGCGGCCCCTGTACCTCGACGATCTGGCCGCGGTGATAGAAGCGGATGGGTTGGGAACTGGGGCTCTGGCTCATGCTCGTGGGGGCAACTGCTGGTGCGTGGACTGTTCGGATCACGACTTACGCAAATTCCGAGGAAGAAAGCCGCTGGCCCTGTGGCGATAGCGTGTTTGCGTTCTTGCTTGCGTAAGTCCTGCGGATGTACCCGAGATTAAGTCCAGCCCCGCCCAAACGCATAAGACGGCCTCGATATTTCCTATGCGGGCTGCCATATATCCTTGTCAAAAACAAGGGTAAACCCGCAACAAAAGTGTGGATTGCAGCGGTTCAGGGTTCAAAAGCTATGCACAGCCCTCACTCGTGCTCGGCCGGCTCCAGAGGCTTGGGCCGCACATCCTCATCGTCGCCGAGCTGCGAGAAGATCATGGTCGAGGCCAGCGTCACCGCGCCCATGCAGACGAAGGTGGCACGGAAGGCATTGAGGGTGTGCTGCGGCGTGTCGCCGCCGAACCATTCGCTGAAACCGGCCAGCACCGCACCTGCGGCGGCCACGCCCATGCCCATGGCCAGCATCTGCACCATGGACAGCAGGCTGTTGCCGCTGCTGGCGTTGCCGGCATCGAGGTCCTTGAGCGTGACGGTGTTCATGGCCGTGAACTGCATGGAGTTGGTGGCGCCGAAGATCAGCAGCTGGACGATGACCACCCACAGCGGCAGCGCCGTGGAGACCGTTCCGAAGCTGGCAATCATCAGCGACAGCACCAGGGTGTTGCCCATGAGCACGCGGCGGTAGCCGATGCGCTGGATCAGCGTGGTGGTCTGGCGCTTCATGGCCATGCTGGCCAGCACCGTGGGCAGCATCATCATGCCGGCCTGCAGCGGAGAGAAACCCAGGCAGACCTGCAGCACCAGCGGGATCAGGAAGGGCATGCAAGAGCTGCCCAGGCGCGAGAACAGGTTGCCCAGCAGGCCCACGCGCAGGCTGCGCACGGCAAACAGCTCGGGGGCGAACAGCGGGTCGGGCCGGCGCAGCGCGTGCAGCCAGTAGGCGGCCAGGCTGGCCAGGCCGAAGATCAGCAGCACGAAGACCATGGCGCCGTGGATGCCCTTGCCCGACATGCTGTCCAGCGCCAGCGACACGGCCACCATGCCGAATGCCAGCAGCGCATAGCCCACGCCGTCGAAGCGCTTGACGGCGAAGCGGTCGCCCACGGGCATGAAGCGCAGCGTGGCGGCCAGGCCGATCAGGCCCACGGGCACGTTGACCAGGAAGATCCAGTGCCAGCTCACGTACTCCACCATCCAGCCGCCCAGCGTGGGGCCGATCAGCGGCCCGACCAGGCCGGGGATGGCCACGAAGCTCATGGCCTTGAGGAACTGCTCGCGCGGAAAGGCGCGCAGCACGGCCAGCCGGCCCACGGGCATGAGCAGCGCCCCGCCCATGCCCTGCAGCACGCGCGCAGCCACCATCAGCTGCAGGTTGGGCGCAATCGCGCACATCACCGAGCCCAGCACGAACAGCGCAATCGCCCACAGGTAGACGCGCCGCGTGCCGAAGCGGTCGGCCATCCAGCCCGAGGCCGGGATCAGCATGGCCATGGTCAGCGAGTAGGCGACGATGACCGACTGCATGCGCAGCGGGCTCTCGCCCAGGGCCTCGGCCATGGTGGGCAGCGCGGTGTTGACGATGGTGCCGTCCAGCGTCTGCATGAAAAAGCCGATGGCCACAAGCCATAGCAGCACCGAACGCGAGGAGGATGTGGTGGAGGCGGAAGCGCTTTTGTCTTCAGGAATCATGGCAAGGCAGGAAGGGCGCAGGCGTTAAAAAACCGCCTGCGCATTGCTGCGCGGCGGTTGGTGGCGTGTTGTGCGGCGGGCTGCTGCGGGCTTCACTGCAGCGCGGCCGACAAGGCTTACACCGAGAAGCTCGATCCGCAGCCGCAGGTGGTGGAGGCGTTGGGGTTCTTGATCACGAACTGCGCGCCCTGCAGGTCTTCCTTGTAGTCGATCTCGGCACCCACCAGGTACTGGTAGCTCATGGCGTCGATCAGCAGCGACACGCCATTCTTGGTCATGGTCGTGTCGTCGTCGTTGGTGATCTCGTCGAAGGTGAAGCCGTACTGGAAGCCCGAGCAGCCGCCACCTTGCACGAACACGCGCAGCTTCAGGTCAGGGTTGCCTTCCTCGGCGATCAGATCGGCCACCTTGGCAGCTGCGCTGTCGGTGAAGACGATCGGGGTGGGCATTTCGGCGGTGGTGGTTTCGGTGATTTCTGCGACGGCGCTCATGGGGATACTCCGAAGTTCTCAATTGGCCCGAATGGTACAGCAAAGGGCTCGGGAATTCCCGGGGCCGCCGGCTTGACGACAGTGCAAGTGGGGGCATTGGCCACCGACGGCGAAGGTGAATGCGAAGGGTTTGCATCGCCCAGAAAAAAACCGCCGGCAAAGGCGGTTTTTTTCTGGGGAAAGCCCCGGGGGACTTTCCTGCAGTGCCAGCGGATTAACGCTTGGAGAACTGCTTGGCGCGGCGTGCGGAGCGCAGGCCGACCTTCTTACGTTCGACTTCACGAGCGTCACGCGTCACGAAGCCGGCTTGGCTCAGGACGGGCTTGAGCGCTGCGTCATAGTCGATCAGGGCGCGGGTGATGCCGTGGCGGGTAGCGCCGGCCTGGCCGGATTCACCACCACCGTGGACGTTCACTTGAATGTCGAAAGCTTCCAGGTTGCTCGTCAGAGCCAGGGGCTGCTTTGCGATCATGATCGAGGTTTCGCGGCCGAAGTATTCCTGAATGTCCTTGCCATTCACGGTAATCTTGCCGGAGCCCTTCTTCAGGAACACGCGTGCGACGCTGGATTTGCGACGGCCGGTGCCATTGTTCCAATCACCAATCATCTAGGTCTCCTTAGATTTCCAGAGCCTTGGGCTGCTGGGCGGTGTGGGGATGCTCAGCACCGCCGTACACCTTGAGCTTCTTGATCATTGCGTAGCCCAGGGGACCCTTGGGCAGCATGCCCTTGACGGCCTTTTCCAGAGCACGGCCGGGGAACTTGGCCTGCATGTCGCGGAAGTTGGTGGCAGTGATGCCGCCGGGGAAACCAGAGTGGCGGTAGTACACCTTGTCCAGGTTCTTGGTGCCGGTGACCTTGAGCTTGGAGGCGTTGATGATGACGATGAAGTCGCCGGTGTCAACGTGAGGTGTGTAAATGGCTTTGTGCTTGCCGCGCAGACGGAGTGCCACTTCGCTGGCGACACGTCCGAGCACCTTATCGGTGGCGTCAATCACAAACCACTCGTGTTGCACCTCAGCGGGCTTTGCGCTGAATGTAGACATGAGTTTTCTCTTTCAAGAAAGGTTTGGCGGGCCCTTTTCCGCGGTCGGCGCTTCTTCAAAAAGGAAGCCTCTTAGGCGGGGATGTAAACTTCGCCGCGGGACCCTAAAATCGCTGCGAAGCCCTCCATTATACAAAAACGGCAGGCCTTCGCCATCCCCCCCTTGCGCCGCACTGGCTTCAGCGCCGGCCCCCATCCTTCAGCCGCCACGGACAACCACCCGGCAGCGCGGCTGGTTACCATACGCCTATGTTCAGTTACCGCCACGCCTTCCATGCAGGCAACCATGCCGATGTGCTCAAGCACACCGTGCTGATCGCCACCCTGCAATACCTCCTCCAGAAGGATGCCGCCCTCACGGTGCTGGACACGCACGCCGGCGCCGGCCTGTACCGACTGGACGGCGACTACGCCAACAAGAGCGGCGAGTCCGCCGACGGCATCATGCGCCTGGCCCAGGCCAAGGAGGCCGAGCTGGCCCCGGTGCTGCAGGCCTACCTGGCCACGGTGCGCTCCTTCAACCAGGGCGCGCAGCTGCGCAACTACCCGGGCTCGCCCTTCATCATCCAGTCCCTGCTGCGCGTGCAGGAGCGCGACAAGCTCAAGGTCTTCGAGCTGCATCCCACCGACATGCGCTCGCTGGCGGGCAACATTGCCCAGCTCGAAGCGGGCCGCCAGGTGGCCGTGCTGCACGAGGACGGCTTCGAAGGCATCAAGAAATTCCTGCCGCCACCGTCGCGCCGCGCCCTGGTGCTGTGCGACCCCAGCTACGAGCTCAAGAGCGACTACGCCAAGGTGCTGGACATGGCGGCCGACAGCCTCAAGCGCTTTGCCACAGGCACGTATGCGGTCTGGTATCCGATCATCCCGCGCCCCGAGGCGCACGATCTGCCGCGCCGCCTGAAGACCATGACCACCAAGGCCGGCAAGAGCTGGCTGCATGTGGAGCTCACGGTCAAGAGCAACAAGACGTCGGAGCGCGGCGGCCTGCCGGCCAGCGGCATGTTCCTGATCAATCCGCCGTTCAATCTCAAGGAACAGCTCAAGCCGGCCATGCCGCAGCTGGTCAAGCTGCTCGGTCAGGACGAGAACGCGGCCTTCACGCTCGAATCGGGCGGCTGAACACGGTTCAGCGCGAGCTCGACGCCGCAGAGGCCACTGCCGTGGCCGAGGCTGCGGCGGGCGCTGCGGCCTTCGCCACCGGCTTGGCGGCAGGGGCGGCACGGCTGGCCACGGCCGTGCGTGCATTGGGCCTGGGTGCGGGCGCCTTGGCCTGCACACGCGGCCGGACCGGGGCCTTTGCCTGAACCTGGGTCCGCGCCTGCGTTTGTGTTTGTGTCTGTGCCCTGGCCTGCTGAGTCTTCTTGAGGGACTCTGCCTTCCTGGCCGTGACCAGGGTTTCGGGGCATTCTTCCTCGCCTTCGTCGAGCTGCCACAGCTCCACGGGCTTGATGCCCAGGCCGACCATGCCCAGCTCCTGCGCAGCAGCCTGGCTCAGGTCGATCACGCGGCCGGGCGCAAACGGCCCCCGGTCATTGATGCGCACCACCACCGTCCTGCCTGTCGCGGCGCTGCGCACGCAGACACGGCTACCGAAGGCGAAGCTGCGGTGCGCAGCCGTCAGCTCTTCCTTGTCGAAACGTTCGCCGCTGGCCGTCAGCCGGCCATGCAGGCCCGGGCCATACCAGGAGGCCAGGCCTTGCTGGTCGCTGTCGCGAGATGGAACGAGGGCGAAATCGGGATTGGAGGGAGTGTCGGCACTCTCTTCGGGCGAAGCCGGTTCGGAGGGCCTGGCATCCGCGGACCTGCTGGCGGGCGGCGTGGCCCGCGAGGCGCGGCTGCTGCGCTTGCCTGCGGAGGGAACGGCCGCAGGCGTCTGGCCTTCAGCCATGGACTCGGCGCCTGCCGAACCGGCAGAACCGGCCATCAGGGCGCCGGACTCGGCATCGGTTTCGGCCACGGGAGCCGGTGCGCAGCCAGCCAGGGTGGCGGTGATGGCACACATGGCCAGCCAGCGCCAATGCAGGCGTCGAAAACTACGATCCATGGGCAAAAACCTCCAGGGAACGCCTGACCGTTCCCAAGTTCTAGAGGGCCGCCCGGGGCCGGCGCAGTGGCTGCGCGCTCAAAGGCCCAATCGATCGCAGATTTCCAGCGTGGCGACGCTCTGGTTCATCGTATAGAAGTGCAGCCCGGGAGCGCCCTGGCTGCGCAACTGCTCGCATAGACGGGACACGACATCGAGGCCGAAGGCGCGAATGGACGCCGTGTCATCTCCGTAAGCCTGCAGACGCAGGCGGATCCAGCGCGGGATCTCGGCGCCGCAGGCGTCCGAGAAGCGCATCAGCTGCGTAGAGCTGGTGATGGGCATGATGCCGGGAACAACCGGTGCATCAAGCCCCATGCCGCGCGCCGCATCAACGAAACGGCAGTAGGCGTCGGCATTGTAGAAATATTGGGTGATCGCGGAATCCGCGCCAGCGCGCACTTTAGCCGCAAACGCTTCCAGATCGGAATGTGGGGATTTCGCCTGCGGGTGGACCTCGGGATAGGCTGCCACCTCGATGTGGAACCAGTCGCCGAACTCGCGGCGGATGAATTCCACGAGGTCGCTGGCGTACTGGAATTCACCGCCCAGGCCGTAGCCGCTGGGCAGGTCGCCGCGCAGCGCGACGATGCGGCGCACGCCCATGGCCTTGAGCTCCTGCAGCTCGGCACGCACCTTGTCGTGCGTGGCGCCCACGCAGGAGAAATGCGATGCCGCACTGACGCCTTCGCTCTGGATGTCACGCACCATGTTGAAGGTGCCGGCCTGCGTAGAGCCGCCCGCGCCATAGGTGACGGAGCAGAACTGGGGCTTGCGCGCATAGAGGTTCTTGCGCACCTGAACATGCTTGGCCGCGCCTTCGGGCGTCTTGGTCGGGAAGAATTCGAAGCTGATCGGAAAGCTCATGTAAGACTCACTGCTCAGTGTTTCATTCGTTGCGTTTGCGCAGCTTGGCGCGGCCCGGTCCGGGCACGCCGAACTCGGTGCTGGTGTCGATCACACGCTCGTTGCGCTGCTCGCGCAGCACGGTGCGGGACACGCGCTTGGGCGCGGCTTTCACGGCCGAACGGGGCTCGTCGTCGTCCTGCGTTTCAGGCTGTGCAGGCTCCTTCACCACGGCCGCCTGCTGGGCATGCACGAAAAATTCGCGGTTGCCGTCACCGCCTTCGATGGCCGACTCCATCCAGCCCTTGACCTCCAGCCCCAGCTCGCCCAGGCAGGTGCGGATGCGCTGCTCCACCTCGGTGAACAGGGCCGCATCGCGCACGATGCCGCCCTTGCCGACCTGGCCCGGCTGCAGTTCGAACTGCGGCTTGACCAGCATCAGCAGCTGGCCATGCGGCTTGAGCAGGCGCGTGACGGCCGGCAGCACCAGGGTCAGCGAGATGAAGGACAGATCGCCCGTGACGAAGTCGAACTGCGGCGTGATGTCCACGTCGGCAAACTCGGCGCGGCGGCGGCGCTGCGTGGCCACCGTGCCTTCTTCCCGGGCCTTGCCCTTGGCCGCGCGCTCGGCCTTGAAAGCCTCGATCTCTTTTTCCTTGGCGTCGTCGCTGTCGTCGTAGTCTTCATCGACCAGACCGCCGTTGCGCATCCAGGCATAGGGCGCCACGGGCTGGGTGTCGTTGTCGTCGGGATCTTCTTCCCAGCGTTCGGACAGCACTTCCTCGCAGGACTCCTGCAGGCCCTCGGCCGTCACCGCGCGGGCGTTGACGCCCTCGACGCAGATCACACGCACATCCGAGCGCAGCCGGTCATGCAACTGGCCGTGGCCCACGTCCACGCCGATGACCTGGGCGGCGCCCGCCTGCAGCAGGCAGTCGGTGAAGCCGCCCGTGCTCTGGCCCACGTCCAGGCAGCGCAGGCCGTCCACCGACAGCTTGGTGGCCGCCAGCGCGCCTTCCAGCTTCAGCCCACCGCGCGAGATGAACCGGGCCTCGGCCCCGTCCAGCAGCTGCAACTCGGCACCCGCAGGAATCTCGTCGCCGTTCTTGGCAACCTTCTTCCAAGGCGTCAGCGGCGTCATGCGCCATTGCACGCCACCCGCAATCAGCCGCTGCGCCTGCGAGCGCGTGGCCGCATGGCCGGCTTCCACCAAAAATACATCTGCGCGCATAGCGTCGCTCCAGGAAATCTCAGTTGACTAATGCCCGAAACCGGCGCGACCCAACTCAGGGACGCCAAGCAAGGGCCGCCCCGCAGCGAGGGCGTCGTCCCCCTCCTCCGCGAAGCGGATAGAGAGGGGGAAGGCGCGTCAGCGCCTCAGGGGGTGCTTAGTAGCGATAAGTTTCGGGCTTGTAGGGGCCCTGCTTGCTCACGCCGATATAGGCAGCCTGGCCGTCCGTCAGTTCGGTCAGCATGGCGCCGACCTTCTTCAGGTGCAGGCGGGCAACCTTCTCGTCCAGGATCTTGGGCAGCACGTAGACCTTGCCGACCTCGTAGGCATCGGGCTTGGTGAACAGCTCGATCTGGGCGATGGTCTGGTTGGCGAACGAGGCGCTCATCACGAAGCTGGGGTGGCCGGTGGCGCAACCCAGGTTCACCAGGCGGCCCTTGGCCAGCAGGATGATCTTCTTGCCGTCAGGGAAGGTGATGTGGTCCACCTGGGGCTTGATTTCTTCCCACTGGTACTGCTCGATGGAGGCGACATCGATTTCGTTGTCGAAGTGGCCGATGTTGCAGACGATGGCTTCGTTCTTCATGGCCACCATGTGCTCGTGGCGGATGATGTCGCGGTTGCCGGTGGTGGTCACGAAGATGTCGGCCTTGTCGGCTGCCCACTCCATGGTCACGACCTTGTAGCCTTCCATGGCGGCCTGCAGGGCGTTGATGGGATCGATCTCGGTGACCCAGACCTGGGCCGACAGCGCGCGCAGCGCCTGGGCGCAGCCCTTGCCCACGTCGCCGTAGCCGGCCACCACGGCAACCTTGCCGGCGATCATCACGTCGGTGGCGCGCTTGATGCCGTCCACCAGCGATTCGCGGCAGCCGTAGAGGTTGTCGAACTTGCTCTTGGTGACGGAGTCGTTGACGTTGATGGCACGGAACTTCAGCGTGCCCTTGGCCGACATCTCGTTGAGGCGGTGCACGCCGGTCGTGGTCTCTTCGGTCACGCCGATGATGTGGGCGCTCTTGCGCGTGTACCAGGTGGGGTCCTGGGCCAGCTTGGCGCGGATGGCGGCGAAGGCGATCTTCTCTTCTTCGGAGGCGGGGTTATCCAGCACGGACAGGTCCTTTTCGGCGCGCATGCCCAGGTGCAGCAGCATGGTGGCGTCGCCGCCGTCGTCCAGGATCATGTTCGGGCCTTCGCCTTCGGTGCCGGCGGCGCCGAATTCAAAGATGCGGTGGGTGTAGTCCCAGTAGTCGGCCAGCGATTCGCCCTTGATGGCGAACACGGGCGTGCCGGTTTCCGCGATGGCGGCAGCAGCGTGGTCCTGCGTCGAGAAGATGTTGCACGACGCCCAGCGCACTTCGGCGCCCAGGGCCTTGAGCGTCTCGATCAGCACGGCCGTCTGGATGGTCATGTGCAGCGAGCCGGTGATGCGCGCGCCCTTGAGGGGCTGGGCAGCGGCGAATTCCTCGCGCGTGGCCATCAGGCCGGGCATTTCGGTTTCGGCGATCAGGATTTCCTTGCGGCCCCAGGCAGCGAGGGAAATGTCAGCGATGGCCGTGTCGGCGGAAACGGGACGAACAGCAGCGTTCATGGTTTTCTCCAAAAGATGAATGAAAAACCACGTTCTGCGGGAGACGAAAAAAAGCTCACCGCACAGAAAGCGTGGGCGAGCGTCGTTGCAGGTATTACTCCGAGCCTCGCGACCACGCCTGATGTGTGGGGGCCGCTGCAACGCTCCTCGGAGAGGCGCCGATTATACCGATCCCGTGGATGCCTCACCGCCCAGCCCCACAAGCCGGTAGCCCACCTGCAGCTCGGTCACCAGGTGGCGCGGCTGGGCCGGCTCGTCCTCGATCTTCTGGCGCAGATTGGCCATGTGCACGCGCAGGTAGTGGGCGCGGCTCAGGTACTCGGGGCCCCAGACCTGCAGCAGCAGCTGGCGGTGGGTCATCACACGGCCCTGGGCGGCGATCAGGGCCGCCAGCAGGCGGAATTCGATGGGCGTGAGGTGCACCGGCTGCCCCGCACGCCGCACCTCATGCGTGGCCAGGTCCACCTGCACCGGGCCGAAGTGCACCTTGCTGGACGCGGCGGTGCCGCCCGCCCCACCGGCGGCGCCCAGCTGCTGGCGGCGGCGCAGCATCACGCGCAGCCGGGCCAGCAGCTCGGGCACGCCGAAGGGCTTGACCAGGTAGTCGTCGGCGCCGGCATCCAATGCGGCCACCTTCTCGTCCTCACGCTCGCGCGCGGAGAGCACGAGCACGGGCACGGAGGACCACCCGCGCAGCTCGGTCAGGACCTGCTTGCCATCGGCGTCCGGCAGGCCCAGGTCGAGGATGACCAGGTCGGGCTGGCGGCTGGCGGCCTCGATCAGGCCGCGGCGCGCGCTGTCGGCCTCGAAGACCTGCCAGCCTTCGTCTTCCAGCACCAGGCGCACGAAGCGGCGGATGCCGGGGTCGTCCTCGATCATCAGGATGCGGTTGGCGGGCGTGCTCATGGGGTGCTTTCGTGCATGGCGGGACTCTAATCCAGCGCAGGCTGCTCGGGCACGGGAAAGCGCAGCGTGAAGATGGTGCCCGGGCCGGGCCGTGCGGCGGCAGCCTCGATGCGCCCGCCATGCGCCTCGACAATGCTGCGCACCAGCGCCAGGCCCAGGCCGATGCCCGAGACGGTGGACTCGGCCGTGCCGCGCGTGAAGGGCTCGAACAGCGTCTCCACCGGCAGGTGGGATGGCAGGCCCGGCCCGCCGTCGCGCACGGACAGCAGCAGTTCGCCATCCTGCACGCGCGCACTGATGGCCAGCGGCGTGCCGGCCGGCGTGTACTTGGCGGCGTTGTCCAGCAGATTGACCAGCACGCGCTCCATGAGCAGGGCATCGAGCTGCAGCAGCGGCAGGCTGGCGGGCACGTCGGTGCTCACGGGATGCTGGCCCAGGCGCGCGCGCATCTGGCGCAGCGCGCTGCCCACCACTTCGTCCAGCGGCAGCCATTCGCGCTGCAGGTGCACGCCGCCTTGCTGCAAGCGCGCCATGTCCAGCAGGTTCTCCACCAGGCGCTGCATGGCCTGCGCCTGGATGCGGACCTGCTCCAGCATGTCGGCCGCGCCGCCCGGCGGCACATGGCGCTGCGCGGCCTCGGCCGCGCCCAGGATGGTGGTCAGCGGGGTGCGCAGGTCGTGCGAGACGGCCGACAGCAGGGTGTTGCGCATGCGCTCGCCCTCCATGGCGATCTGGGTCTGCTGGGCCACGGCCACGAAGTGCTGGCGCTCCAGCGCCAGCGCCACCTGGCTGGCGCAGGCCTCCAGCAAACGCTGCTCCTCGGGCACCTCCAGGCGCTGCGGCGCACGCAGCTGCAGCACCAGCACGCCGCGCATGCGCACGGGTGCGGCCAGCGGCACATAGCGGGCCGGTGCGGCCGGCAGCGTGTCCGTACCCTGGCCGGCCTGCTGGCCATGGTCCATGGCCCAGCGCGCAATGCTGTCGTCCATGGGGCAGGAGCCGCCGCCGGCGGGGCGCAGGCGCTCGTCGGCATCGGGCAGCAGCAGCCCGGCCTGGGCGTCGAACACGCCCGAGACCGTGCGCAGCGCAATCTCCACCACCTGCTCCTGCGTGAGCGCGCCCGACAGGTCGCGCGCCAGCCGGGCCAGGGCGCCCGCGCGCCGCTCGCGCTCGGCCGCCACGCGCGCCTCGTGGCGCAGCCGCGCCATGAGCTGGCCGCAGACCAGGGCCACGCCCAGCATCAGCACGAAGGTGAACAGGTACTGCGTGTCGTTGACATGGAAGGATCCGCGCGGGGGCACGAAGAAAAAGTCGAAGCACAGTACCGACAGCAGCGCCGCCCAGGCGCCCGGGCCACGCCCCCAGCGCAACGAAGACAGCACGACGATGAGCAGGAACAGCATCACCACGTTGGCCGGGTCGAAGATGCGCAGCAGCTGCTCGGCCAGCACCGTGGCGGTCAAGCAGGCCAGGGTCACGCCGGCATAGCCCTTCCAGGGCAGCGGCCTGCGCCGCAGCGGTGCGGCAGGCGCGGCCTCGGTCCGGGCCGCGCTGGAGCCCCCGGAGAGCACCAGCACGTCGATGTCGGGATGCAGCTGGACGATGCGGTCAGGCAGGCTGCGGCCCCACCAGCGCCAGGGCGACCATGCCGGGCGCGGCGGCTGGGCCAGTACCAGGCGGCTGGCGTTGCGCTCGCGCGCGAAGGCAACCAGGGCCTCGGCCACATCGGCGCCCGGCAGCGTGGCCGTCTCGGCCCCCAGGCGCGCGGCCAGGGCCAGGGTCTTGAGCACGGCGGCCTGCACGCTGCGCGGGCGGTGCTGGCGCTGGGGGGCGTCCACGTAGACCACCATCCAGTCCGCATCGAGCCGTCGCGCCATGCGCGCGACCTGGCGCACCAGCGCGTCGTCGCCCGCGTGGCCGGCCACCGCCACCAGCAGGCGCTCGCGCGCAGGCCAGACCGTGCCTATGGAGCGCTCGCGCCGGTAGTCGCGCATGTCCTCGTCCACGCGGTCGGCCGTGCGGCGCAGCGCCAGCTCGCGCAGCGCCAGCAGGTTGCCGCGCCTGAAGAAGTTGCGTGAGGCCCGCTCGGCCTGCTCCAGCATGTAGACCTTGCCGTCCTTCAACCGGCGCAGCAGTTCGTCGGGCGAGATGTCGACGACGATGACCTCGTCGGCATCGTCGAAGATCTGGTCGGGCACGGTCTCGCGCACCGTGATGCCGACGATGCTGCCCACCACGTCGTTCAGGCTTTCCAGGTGCTGCACGTTGATCGTGGTCCAGACATCGATGCCTGCGTCCAGCAACTCCTGCACGTCCTGCCAGCGCTTGGGATGGCGCGAACCCGGCGCATTGCTGTGCGCCAGTTCATCGAGCAGCAGCACGCGCGGCCGCCGCGCGAGCGCCGCATCCAGGTCGAACTCGCGCAGCGTCCGCCCCTGGTGCGGCAGCTCGCGCAGCGGCAGCTGCTCCAGGCCATGCAGTTGCTGCGCCGTTTCCTTGCGGCCATGGGTTTCCACGAGTCCCACCAGAACCTCGCGGCCCCCCTGGCGTTCGCGCTGGGCGGCGGCCAGCATGGCGTAGGTCTTGCCCACGCCTGCGTTCGATCCGAAGTAGATGCGCAGCTTGCCCCATCCCTCCTGCGCCCGCTCATGGCGCAGGCGCGCGACCAGGGCGTCGGGATCGGGGCGCGGCAGACCGGGCGGCGCCGGCTCGGCAGAGGACGAAATGGGCATGGTTCTCAGCCTAGCACCAGAGCGTGCTCCCACACTAGAACGCCGCCGACAGCGACAGAACCCAGCCGCTGCGGCCCAGGCTTTGCATCTGGCCCGCCGCGTTGGCCGCGCGGTAGTAGCGCGTGTCGGCCGAGGTACCGGCCCAGGCCAGCGTGGCCGTCCACGGTCCCCAGCTGCGGGCCAGCGAGACGCGCCAGTCGGCATATGACAGTTCGCTGTAGTTGCGCACCTGCGTGTGGCCGGCATGCAGGCCCAGCACGGCCCAGTCGCCCAACGGGTGCTGGTAGTTCAGGTCCAGATAGCTGCTGCCGCGTGAGCTGCCGCTGCCGGGAAGTGCCTCGGCAAAGGCCGTGGCCGCCGTGCTGTCGCGCAGCCCGAAGTAAGGCGTCAGCGCCAGCGACCATTTGGCGCTGAAGCCGCCGTTGGTGACGCCCAGATAGGCCTCGGTGGTGTCGTAGCGCACGCCGCCGCTGCCATCCCCGCGGGGCACGCGCGCGCCGGGGTAGTTGTAGTGCAGCAGGCCGATGTCGCCCGTCCAGCCCGGCAGCAGCTCGGTACGCCAGCCGCCGTACAGGTCCAGCTCCAGCGCGCGGCCGTCCAGATAGCTGTGGCGCGACACGCTGGAGCCGGACACGCCCAGGTAGGCGCCGCGCGGCAGCGACAGCTCCAGCCCGCCCTGCAGCGCAGGCCCCATCCAGCTTTGCGAGATGCCACGGAAACGGTAGTCGCTGAGCAGCGTCACGCTGCCGGTGAGGGCGTAGGCGGGTGCGGGCGATTCCTGGGCAGCGGCACTGGCAGCGCTGACGGGGGAGGTCTCGGCCTGCGCATGGCAGGATGCGGCCGCCAGCGACAGCAGTGCGGCCAGAGAGAAACGGGGAACGGCACAAGCGGCCGTCATGGAAGAAACGGATTTCATCTTGGTTTTCTTGAAGAGAAGAGCAAAGCGGGGCCTGCCCGGCCGGGCAGGCGGGCCGCACAGAGTCACGCCAGGTTCAGAGCTACCAGCAGCATGTCGATCAGCTTGATGCCGATGAAGGGAACGACCAGGCCACCCAGGCCGTAGATCAGCAGGTTGCGCCGCAACAGGGCCGAGGCGCCGATGGCGCGGTAGGGCACGCCGCGCAAGGCCAGCGGGATCAGCACGATGATGATCAGCGCGTTGAAGATCACGGCACTCAGGATGGCCGAGCCCGGGCTGGCCAGTCCCATGACATTGAGCGCCGACAGCTGCGGATAGGTGCCCACGAAGGCGGCCGGGATGATGGCGAAGTACTTGGCCACGTCGTTGGCCACGCTGAAGGTGGTCAGCGCGCCGCGCGTCATCAGCATCTGCTTGCCGGTCTCCACGACCTCGATGAGCTTGGTCGGGTTGCTGTCCAGGTCCACCATGTTGCCGGCTTCCTTGGCCGCCTGGGTGCCGCTGTTCATGGCCACGGCCACGTCGGCCTGGGCCAGGGCGGGCGCGTCATTGGTGCCGTCGCCGGTCATGGCCACCAAGCGGCCTGCGGCCTGGTGTTCGCGGATCAGGCGCAGCTTGTCCTCGGGCGTGGCTTCGGCCAGGTAGTCGTCCACGCCGGCCTCGGCCGCAATGGCCGCCGCCGTGAGCGGGTTGTCGCCCGTGATCATCACGGTCTTGATGCCCATGCGGCGCAGCTCGGCAAAGCGTTCGCGTATGCCGTGCTTGACCACGTCCTTGAGCTCGATCACGCCCAGCACGCGGGCACCGTCGGCCACGACCAGCGGCGTACTGCCGCGCCGCGACACATCCTCCACCACCTTGAGCATGGCGGGCGGGAACTTGCCGCCCATGGCTTCAACGTGGCGGCGCACGGCGTCGGCCGCGCCCTTGCGCAGGCTACGCGTGCCGCCGTCGGGCTGCGGCATATCCACGCCGCTCATGCGCGTCTGGGCCGTGAAGGGCACGAAGACCGCATGCAGGGTTGCCAGGTCACGCTCGCGCAGGCCATGCATTTCCTTGGCCAGCACGACCACGCTGCGGCCTTCAGGCGTCTCGTCGGCCAGCGAAGCCAGCTGCGCCGCATCCACCAGTTGCGCGGCCGTCACGCCGGGCGCGGGCAGGAACTCGCTGGCCTGGCGGTTGCCCAGCGTGATGGTGCCGGTCTTGTCCAGCAGCAGCACGTCCACGTCGCCGGCCGCCTCCACGGCGCGGCCCGAGGTGGCGATCACGTTGGCCTGCATCATGCGGCTCATGCCCGCCACGCCAATGGCCGACAGCAGGCCGCCGATGGTGGTCGGGATCAGGCACACCAGCAGGGCGATCAGCACCGTCAGTCCCACGACCTGGCCGCTGCCCGTCAGCTCCACCGCAAAGGACGAATAGGGCCGCAGCGTGACGATGACCAGCAGGAACAGCAGCGTCAGCCCGACCAGCAAAATGGTCAGCGCCAGCTCGTTGGGCGTCTTGTGGCGGCGGGCCGACTCCACCATGGAGATCATGCGGTCGAGGAAGGACTCGCCGGGATTGACGGTGATCTGCACCACCAGCCAGTCCGACAGCACGCGCGTGCCGCCGGTGACCGAAGAGAAGTCGCCGCCGGCCTCGCGGATCACGGGGGCCGATTCGCCGGTGATGGCGCTCTCGTCCACCGAGGCCACGCCCTCGATCACGGTGCCGTCCAGCGGCACGGTGTCGCCGGCCTCCACCAGCACCCACATGCCCGAACGCAGTTCTTCGGCACCCACGGGATGCCAGCGGCTCTGGTAGTTGGCCTGCTCCAGCTTCTTGGCGACGGTGCTGCGCTTCATGCTGCGCAGGCTGGCGGCCTGGGCGCGGCTGCGCCCCTCGGCCAGCGCCTCCGCAAAGTTGGCGAACAGCACGGTGAACCACAGCCACAGCGCAATCGCCAGGATGAAACCCGCAGGCGCTTCGCCTTCGCCCGCCAGGGCCTGGGCCCAGAGCAGGCTGGTGAAGATGGCGCCCAGGTAGACCACGAACATCACCGGGTTGCGCCATTGCGCGCTGGGTGCCAGCTTGCGGACGGAGTCACCCAGCGCCTGGCGCACCAGCGAAGGATCGAACAGGGACAAAGCAGTTTTGCGCGACATGGCTTACTCCTTGGCGGCATGGACTGCCGCAGGCTGCAGCGTCGCGGCCGAAAGATCGTCCAGCGCCAGATTCAGCTGCAGCACGTTCACACGCGGCTCGCCCAGCAGGCCCAGCACGCGCGGCTCCACCTGCTGGCGCAACAGTTCCTGGACCTTGGCCACGGGCAGTTGGCGCTCGCGGGCCACGCGCGGCAGTTGCAGCTCGGCATTGGCCACCGAGATGTGCGGGTCCAGGCCGGAGGCCGAGGCCGTCACGGCATCCACAGGCACAGCGGCATCTGCCGCCAGGCCATTGAGTTCGCGGTAGGCCGCCACGCGCGCCGCCACGGACTCCTTGAGCGCCGCATGGGTCGGCCCCTGGTTGGTGGCAGCCGACAGCGCAGCGTTGTAGGGCGCGGCCACCGTGGCATCGGCCTTGTCGGGATCCGGCGCCGTGGTGGCGCTGGGCCGACCCTGGAAATAACGGGGCGAAGCGAACTCCTGCCCGATCAGGGCCGAGCCCACGACCGAGCCCTGGCGCATGACCAGGCTGCCATTGGCGGTCTTGGGAAACGCGGCCTGGGCCACGAGCGTGGTGACCAGCGGATAGGCCAGGCCCGTGACCACGGCGACGAACAGCGCCGACCGCAGGCTGGGACCGAACAGCGAGCGCAGCCCGCCAGGAACGGCCTGCGTTTGAGCCTGCGCATCAGCGCGCGGCACCGGCAAGGGGCCGGAAGTATGTGTTTGAACTTGCATCTCGAAACCTCCGCCGCACGGCCCTGCCAAGGCAGAACCGGCGGCCAAGAAAAAAACGGGCTCAGCTGGCTCAGGGATTCAGGGGTAGACCTGTCCTGACAGCATCTGCAGCTGCTCGACCACGGGCCCCAGGGCCAGCGAAGGCAGGAAGGTCAGCCCGCCGACCACGACCACCACGAAGACCAGCAGCCCCATGAACAGCGGCGTGGCCGTCGGGAAGGTGCCCGGCCCCGCAGGCACGGTGGGCTTGGCCGCCAGGCTGCCGGCCAGGGCCAGCATGGGCAGCAGCGTCAGATATCGGCCCGCCAGCATGGCCAGGCCGATGGTGGTGTTGAAGAACGGCGTGTTCGCATTCAGGCCCGCAAAGGCCGAACCGTTGTTGGCCGTGCCCGAGGCATAGGCATAGAGCACCTCCGAGAAGCCGTGCGGCCCCCGATTGGTCAGACTGGCCATGGTGTCGGGCCAGACCGCAGCCAACGCCGTGAAGCCCAGGATGGAGATCGGGTGCGCCATCACGGCCAGCATCACCAGCTTGATCTCGCGCGCCTCGATCTTCTTGCCCAGGAACTCGGGCGTGCGGCCGATCATCATGCCGGCCAGGAAGACCGTGAGGATGGCGTACTGCAGCAGGTTGATCAGGCCCACACCGTCGCCGCCGAACACACAGTTGAGCATCATCTGCGCCAGCGGCACCAGCCCGCCCAGGGGCGTCAGCGAGTCATGCATGGCATTGACCGATCCCGTGGTCGCGGCCGTGGTCGTGGCCACGAACAGCGCCGTATCGGCGATGCCAAAGCGCAGCTCCTTGCCCTCCATGTTGCCGCCCGGCTGGGTGGCGCTGATCTGCTGGTCGGCACCTGCGGCCGTGAGCAGCGGATTGCCGGCCTGCTCGGCCGTGAACACCAGCGCCAGAAAGCCCACGAACATCACCAGGCAGGCGCCGAACAGCACCCAGCCCTGGCGACGGCGCAGCAGCATGGAGCCAAGCGCATAGGTCAGCGCCGACGGGATCAGCAGCATGCCCAGGATGTGGAATGCGTTGGTCAGCGGCGTGGGGTTCTCGAACGGATGGGCCGCATTCATGCCGAAGAAGCCGCCACCGTTGGTGCCGATGTGCTTGATGCTCTCCAGGCTGGCCACGGGGCCGAGAAGAATCTGCTGGCGAGCGCCCTCCAGCGTCGTCGCCCAGGCCTGGCCATCCAGCGTCTGAGGCACACCCTGCCACACATAGACCAGGGCCACCACAAAGCTCAGCGGCAGCATCACGCGCCAGAGCATGCGCACATAGTCCACCCAGTAGTTGCCCAGGTCCGAGGCACTGGAGCGCGCCAGGCCGCGGATGACACCCGCCGCGGCGACCACGCCCGTGGTCGCGCCAGCGAACATCATGAAGGTGATGGCCACCATCTGCGTGGCGTTGGACAGGCTGCTCTCGCCCGAATACGCCTGCCAGTTGGTATTGGTCACAAAGGACACGGCCGTGTTGAAGGCCAGGTCCGGTGTCTGCGCCGCATTGCCCAGCGCATTGAGCGGCAGCCAGCCCTGCGCGCGCAGCAGCGCATAGCCCAGCAGCAGCATGGCGCCGTTGGACAGCAGCAGCGCCAGCCCGTAGCGCTGCCAGCCCATGCGCTCGGCCGGGTTCACGCCCAGGGCGCGAAAGCTCAGCCGTTCGATCCAGGCATGGTGCTCGCTCGTGAAGCAGCGTGCCAGCCACTGCCCCATGGGCACGGCCAGCGCCGTCATCAACAGCAGCACCAGTGCATATTCCATCCAGGTCAACCACATGGCGGTCTCCTTTCAGGCAGTCAAATCCGGCCCAGCGCTGCCACGAAGGCCAGCAGGCCCCCGAAGCAGCCCAGGCTCAGGGCGATAAAGATCAGGTCTTGCATCTGCGCCACCTCAGAACTGCTCGGGCCGCAGCAATGCGTATCCGAGGTAGACAAACACAGCCAGGGCGCCCAGGGCGCCCAGCCATCCGGTGATTTCGGTCAGGGTCATAGGAATTTCTCCCGCATCGGCACCGCTTGGCGGCACCTGTTGTTGCGATGGGGAAAACTCTAGGGCCGGGGCTGTCAAAAGCGGATTGAGATTGCGGCATGCCGTATCAAGACGGCATCAAGAAACCAGGGGCACGACTTACATCCCTGTTCGCCGATATTTCCAGTGCGAAAGTAGAATGGCGGCCATTTGCAGCCTCGCTTGGCTCCATGCCCAATGGCCGCCCGCGACAGACATTACGTCTCCCTTTCCTAGCAGGCACCGCCCTGCCTTTGCGCTTTCAATACTGTGTCATACGCCTCTGAAACCCGGCGCCGCCGGACTTTTGCCATCATTTCCCACCCCGACGCGGGCAAGACCACGCTGACCGAAAAGCTGCTGCTGTTCTCGGGCGCGATCCAGATCGCGGGCGCCGTCAAGGGCCGCAAGGCCAGCCGCCATGCCACCTCCGACTGGATGGAAATCGAAAAGCAGCGCGGCATCTCGGTGGCCAGCTCGGTCATGCAGATGAGCTACCGCGATCACGTGGTCAACCTGCTCGACACGCCCGGCCACAAGGACTTCTCGGAAGACACCTACCGCGTGCTCACGGCCGTGGACTCGGCGCTGATGGTCATCGACGCCGCCAACGGCGTGGAATCGCAGACCCGCCGCCTGATCGAGGTCTGCCGCCAGCGCGACACGCCCATCATCACCTTCGTCAACAAGATGGACCGCGAAGTGCGCGATCCGCTGGACATCCTCGACGAAGTCGAGCGCGAACTGGGCATGCCCTGCTGCCCCGTCACCTGGCCCGTGGGCCAGGGCCGGCAGTTCGGCGGCATCATCAACCTGCTCACCCAGACCATGACGGTGTTCCAGCCCGGCAGCGAACGCCGCCCGCAGGACTTCGAGGCCATCCCCTTGGCCGAGGCCGACAAGCTGCGCGCGCGCTTCGGCCAGTCCTTCGACGATGCGCTGGAAAGCATGGAACTGGCCCAGGGCGCCTCGGCCCCCTGGGACCACGAGGCCTTCCTGGCAGGCAAGCTCACTCCGGTCTTCTTCGGCTCCGGCGTGAACAACTTCGGTGTCATGGAAGTGCTGGATGCCGTGGTCGACATGTCGCCCCCGCCCGGCCCCCGCAAAAGCTCGCTGCTGGTCAACAAGCAGCCTGTGGAAAAGATCATCCAGCCCGAGGACGAAGGCTTCTCCGGCGTGGTCTTCAAGGTCCAGGCCAACATGGATGCCAACCACCGTGACCGCATCGCCTTCGTGCGCGTGGCCTCGGGCAAGTACACGCCCGGCATGAAGATGAAGGTCCAGCGCACTGCCAAGGAGCTGCGCCCCACATCGGTCGTGACCTTCATGAGCCAGCGCCGCGAAGCCGTGGAAGAAGCCTATGCGGGCGACATCATCGGCTTCACCACGCACGGCGGCGTTCAGCTGGGCGACACCATCACCGACGGCACCAACCTCCAATTCACGGGCCTGCCCTTCTTCGCCCCGGAAATGTTCATGACCGTGGTGCTCAAGAACCCGCTGCGCACCAAGCAGCTGCAGCAGGGCCTGATGCAGCTGGGCGAGGAAGGCGCCATCCAGGTCTTCAAGCCCGAGGCCGGCGGCAACATGCTGCTGGGCGCCGTGGGCCAGCTGCAGTTCGAAGTCGTCCAGCACCGCCTGAACGCCGAATACGACTGCGACATCCGCCTGGAAGGCTGCCAGTACACCGGCGCCCGCTGGATCACGGCCGACGCCCCGGCCGAGCTGCGCGAATTCGAGAACGCCTACCCGCTGCGCATGGCGCGCGATGCGGCCGATACGCTGGCCTATCTGTGCACGTCACCCTATGACGTGCGATTGGCGCAGGAGCGGTTTCCGAAGATTCACTTTCATCCGCTGCGGGAGCATGCGGGGTTGGCGTTGCAGCGTGGCTAAGACAGCAATCCCCATGAACTGCATGGCGGCCTACCAGGCCATCAAGCTCCCCTGAAGGCCAGCCCCCGATTCAGGGGCACGGGCCAGCAGCCGGGCAAAGGCCGAATTCGGTTCGAGCAAAAGTCCCGACCTGCGCCCAGAAATTCACGATCTTTGAAGGCAAGGGAAGGGCTTGGTGCAGCAGGATCTCCTGATGCATCGGACCCAAGAGCCTTGCTCGGCAAATCCGTAAAGATTTCTATCGCCCCTCTTTTTTGATGGCAAACCAGTGCAGGCGTCTGTACTCGCCCATCCATGTCAACGAGGCATTGGAACGCAGATCGTTCGCCTGTGCAGCTTCCACAACCACGCGCTGAGCACCTGTCTTGGAGAAGTCAAACCGTTGTGGATGGATATCGACGCGTACATAGTCGACCGATGCTGCAGACGCACGGTAACCTGAGACATTTTCAACACTAGCGTCCGTGTAGAAACCAAGATGCTGATAGCGATTAACCACGGGCCATTCTTTTTCGGGCAACCCCATTCTGGACCACAGCTCCTTGTGCGGGTAGTACAACACACCATTGGAAATTGGAAATCCTGCTGCAGCGAGCATGTGCGGCCCTATGCCGTCGCCATTGAGCAAAATGGTCCTCAAGTGTCTGCCCTCTGAGTTGATGACATAGGGGATACTCCCTTCTGCTAGGCTCACGCTCTTGGGCGCCCGCAGCACAGGATTGAAAGTCAGTGTTGCAAGCAGATGCACGGCGATCAACATGGCAACGGCGGCGCCCACTTTGCCCCTCAGCATCCACCAGCACATCATCGTTCCGACAATGACCATGGCCGATGTATAGACCCAACTGCCCTCCGGCATGAAAAACAGTGGTGTGCGATAGAGCATCCATGCAATCACCACTGCGCTGCCGAGAGCAGCCAGTGCCGGCACAAGCCAGCTCGTCCACCAACCGGGCGCTGGCTTATCGGCCAGCACACCCTTCTCGGCCGCCAATGTAATCAAAACGACGCTCACCAGCCCCATACCCACATCCATGCGGAACGTGGGCATATTTCCCCAAAGTGTGTATTTGGCCAGCCAGATCGGCACGCCGACAAAGCCGTAGATCCAGTAGCAGGCAATGAAGGCCGTGCATGCTGCGACAGCCCAACGCCGCTCTCGCCGCTGCACCAGATGGCTAACGCAAAGCACAAGCAACATCAAGGGCAACAGGAAATAGGAACTGGCGGAAGACTGGTCGGTATGCGCTCCAGATGCATGTGTCACGATATCCGCGTTGTTGTATCCACGCAGATGCCACAGCCAGTCCAGATCCCCCCCAGGCAGCGCGCCTCGCTTGCCGGGATATTCGGTTGCCCGCATCAATGCAACGGCGTCGTGCGTATCCATCCACCAGCTGCCTAGCAGGGCCGCGGCAACCACCCCCGCCGCCACGGCGCCTAGCACCTGCGGCATGCCCCAATGCAGCCGATCACGATTGTCTAGGCACCAGCCCACACCGACGAACAGCAGCAAACTGCCAACGATGATGAGCCAGGTGGGATACAGCACTAGGAACCAGCACGCCATCAGCCAGCCAAGACCGAGGCCTAGCAATAGCGCATGCCCGCGACGTGTGGTCTGCATCAGCTTGCATGCGAGCACAAAACCCAGTGCCGGGAACATCGTGGCGTACAGGGGCCAGTTGGACCAGGCGGCAGCGTAGGGGGCCACGCAGAAAGCGAACGACAAAGCCAGATTGAGCCCGCGCCTGTCAGGCCGCAGCACGTTGAGCAGCAGCCAGACCGAAAGCAGGCCACCCCAGAACGGGAGCTGCCATTGCCAGCTCATGGCCTGGCGCAACGGCAGCAGGAAATATCCCCAGGTCGCAGGCTTGGCCAAAGCGGCCCAATTAGTGATCGGAACACCCGTCATGCCGATCACACCCATGTTCTGCCCACTCAAACCGATATTGGTATTCACGACCGGAAACTGCGGCTCATGATTGACCTGGGCCAGCACGTTCGGCATAAGCACGCCCCACTCGTCTCCACGAATGTCGCGCAGGTCGAACAGGCGCGCCTGGCTCCCCTTCGCGCTGAGCAGACTCTGCCCTATCGGGCTCTCCAGAAGCAGGTTCATCGAACTGCCGGTAATGCCAGTGGTCACCAGCACGGCGAAGGCACCGACGATCAGCAGGTAACCCGTTCGCTCCTGCGTCCACTGGGACAGACGGCGCGCCAGCCTTGTGCGCTCAAGCCTGCCGAAACGGATGAGCAGCACGACGACCAGCACGATCCCCAGCGCCCACCAATGGCTTTTTTTTATCCTCTTGACGATCAATTCGGGGCTGCCACCCAACGAGCTTTGCAGCAAGAATGTCTGGCCCCCCGGGTAGACGACCTCAAGCCGGATGACATGCACACCGCCAGGAGGCTTCGCAGGTAATGTCACCGTCCAATCGAAGCCCACGCCCACCTGACCACCGGTGTAGGGGCTGTCCGCCGACAGCTCCGGCCTCGCAGTCCACGCCACATCCTTCGCCTGGAATTCCGTCCCCAAAATGGAAAGCTTCATCCCAGGTGGAGCCGTCCCGTCCTGACCTGCCAGCACCCATCCTGTAAGCGACAGCTTGCTGCTGGGCTCATCGAGCGACCAATGCTCCAACGCACCCGATACTCGTGTCTTCTCCGGAGCCTGGGCGTGCCCCCCCACCGACACAAAGAGAAAAATGAGGGCAAAAAGGAAACGAAACATCAGTATTACGGCAATCTGTGAAGTCAGCACAGGCAACATCCCTCGACTGCGGCGAGGCATCGCCAGAAAGATGGCTAATTTACTCGACTGCGGCAAAGTAGCTCGTGGGAAAAGGCCGCAGTCGATGGCACCTAATGCATGAGCCGGCCAACGCAGTACGGCATTTCCACTAGCTGTACCTCGCGGCCGCCGCGGCCGCCACAGGCCATGCACACTGCACGCGCGCGGCCTGCCGTACCTGCATAATCAGCAACGCCTGCCGCACCAGGCGAGCTGGCGGCTGCCCGCTCCATCAATCCTCGCCCTAGTCTGACATCCGCATCAATGGGACCTCACTCGCAGCCGATCCAGATTCCCGCAGCATTTTGCAACCAGCGCCCTAAGTGCAGCCGAGCCGCAAGGAAAGCTCCTCAGCCATCCCGGCCCGTCATGTTTGCCTTGGCAACACCGGGCAGCACGCCTACCAAGACAACACACCTTACAACACATGACACCTTTTCTCACCAGTCTAGCTGTTATTTGCGTCCTCGGCATTTCGCTGGGGCAGCTGCTTTTCAAGAAGGCAGCAGCCGCTATTCCGCTTTCCCCCTCTCTGATGGATATTGCCCTCAATGGCTGGCTGCTTGCGGCTTTCGCGCTTTACGGAGTCACCACGCTGGCCTGGGTGTGGGTTCTGAGAAGTGCACCTCTGTATCTGGCTTATCCGATTATGGGACTGGCCTTTATAATTGTGCCCAGTCTGGCTTGGCTATTTCTGAACGAGCCAATGCACCCTAGAACTATTATCGGAGGCATCTTCATTGCAGCAGGGATAACCATTGCATCCCAAGCACCCAATTAACAAAACAGATCACATGAAAATTTCAGTTGCCATCCCTTGCTACAAAGTCACACAGCATGTCATAGAGGTGATAGAAAAAATACCCGATTGCGTAACTGCAATATATGCCGTAGATGATTGTTGCCCTGATGGCAGTGGAAACTGGATTCTGCAGAATTGCAAGGATCCCCGGGTGAGGGTACTTTTCCACACAAAAAACCAAGGCGTGGGAGGAGCGGTAAGCACGGCTTATGGCCAAGCGATCAAGGATGGAATGGATATCGTAGTCAAAATAGATGGCGATGGACAGATGAATCCTAAGCTACTTCCGCTTTTTGTCACCCCCATCATCCAAGGAAGAGCAGACTATACAAAAGGCAATCGATTTTTCAGGCTTGAATCAGTGCAAAGCATGCCAAAAATCCGCATTTTTGGGAATGCTGCACTTTCCTTCATTACCAAAATCAGCTGCGGATACTGGAACATCATGGACCCGTCCAACGGATATACAGCCATCCACACGAGCGTCTTACGAGAACTACCCATCAGCAAGCTGGAAAAACGCTACTTCTTCGAGACCGACATGCTCTTTCGGCTGAACACCATCCGTGCTGTCGTCAAAGATATACCCATGGACGCAGTCTATGCAGATGAAGAGTCCAATCTCAAGATAAACAAGATCCTCCCGGAATTCCTGAAAAAGCATGCCATCCGCATAGGAAAACGCTATTTCTACAATTATTTTCTGAGAGATTTTAACGCCGGAACCATATATAGCATCTTTGGCGTCCTTTTTTTATCCTTCGGAATAATTTTCGGAGGAATTCATTGGATCAGCAGTTTATTGGACAATCTCCCGGCAAGCAGCGGAACAGTTATGCTCGCTGCCTTGCCTGTCATCATTGGAATCCAGTTCCTCATCGCCTTTCTGCACCACGATATTAGCAGCACCCCTCAGGAGCCGCTTAGCGGACTGCTAATGGACGCATGCACGCTCAAAGACTTTAGAAAAGATAGATCATCCTCTTGAGGAACCCCAATGTTAAAAAACGTGCAAACTTTGCGATTCTTTGCCGCATTCTGGGTGGTACTCCACCACATGAGTCCACCCGTGACGCCATTCACACTGACAATATTGCCAGAAGCGGTCACTCGACTGGGTTTTGCTGGGGTTGATTTATTCTTCGTAATCAGCGGACTGATAATGGCTGAAACCACGAGGAATCTAAAACCCGGATGGCATTCATTCGCACGTTTTTTAACGCAGCGATTTGGCCGAATCTACATTGGCTGGTGGCCATTTTTCTTTGTTTACCTCATCGCTGCATGGCATTTCCAAAATATCAAGCCTCAGACAAGCCTGTTGGGATCTTTCTTCCTGTGGCCTCAGGATTTAATGCTCTACCTTCTTCCCATTACTTGGACGCTGAGTTTTGAGCTGTATTTCTATGTCGTCGTTGCCTTGATTGTCCTCTGGCAAAGACGCCATGCGGCAAAGATCCTAGGGATCTGTGGCCTTGGCATCATCATTTTCAATGTCTGGCTGTACAAGAACGGGATGTACCTCCCTCAAAATGAAGAGAAGGCCAAGGCGAGCCTGCTGATTCCCTTCTACGCATCTCCGCTTGTCGTGGAGTTCATCGCAGGCTTTCTGCTATCGGAATTCGTCCGTCGACGGCCACAGCAATATATCTCTATCTGGGCGACTGCTGCCATTGCCTTTCTAGCTGCCGCATACTTCTATCAAATTCATGGGAATTTGAACGCCAGCGGGATGGCCGGATTTTTCCACGCCGGAGAAAGAGCCGTTCTTTTCGGTGGGTTCTCCTGCTGTCTTGTGGCCTGCGCCATGGAGTTTGAGCGAAAAAACATCACCCCGTGGAAATTGTTGCAATCCCTGGGAGATGCCTCATACAGCATATATCTCAGCCATATCATGGTGCTCGTTGCGATGAGCATCATCTATTTCAAATCACCCGTGCGAATTCCCAATACCATCTGGGCTCTTGCAAGCATATTAGCCACACTGGTATTTTCCTGGCTTTGCTACCGCTTCGTTGAATATCCGCTCTATCAGATATTCAAGAAAAAAGTCTCCACCTGGTTCGGATTCTCCTCACGCAAAGGCGCTTGACAGCAGGAACTTCCTCTTTCATCGAATCTCCAACTCGCGACAGTAGTTCTCCCCAGATACTCCCCTACACGCTGGAAAAATATAATCCAGAAAATCATGAATGAGGCCAGGGGCATCTTTTAAGAGTCCCTGCTTTTTATCATAACTCAAGCCTCTGCAATTCCTGCGTCTTCCCAAATGACCCCAACCCGTATTTCACCAAAATCATTCCATCTTTCCGCGCTGAACTTGGTGGGACTGGTGATGTTTGCCACGGCCAATTTTTCACAGGCAGGAACTGCTGCAAGGCCATCCGATCAGCCCTTGATTATCGCACCCACCGTCGAGGGCGTATATTTGTGCGATGAGGCCGTTGCAGACAAGAAGATCCGGACCCTCAAAGAGGCCTATGCGTTCTGCCGCAAACGCGGCATGGATGGTGCCACGGCCGTCACGCGTCTCCTCGATACACTGGAACCGGGTGGCCCCAAAGGCTCTGTTCAAATTGGCTACACGGCAACCCTGCAACTGCTCGACCTATATCACCGCACGGGAAAGGGCTGGGAAATTGATGACTCCAAGGTTGACAGTTTCCTGAACGTCATCCGAAAGATTCCACGCCCCGTCGTTGTTTATTTTGCGGCCGACCATTTCGATTCATTAGGGCCCATCGTAGAGGACCTGCGCAAGACTCCCGAGAATCTGATGCAGTTGCGTGATGGCAAGCCGTTGCAGTTGGACTACTTCGGCTACAGCATCCTGCCCTATACACTTGCGACAAATCCGGAAATTCCTGTCAACCACTATCGCTTCAAGGCACTTGAGCATGTGGCAAAAAAAATCCAGGAACTGCCTCTGCCCGTGCAAAATCGCATCGTGGCCTATACGTTGGCCGGTGAGCTTCACCATATGTTTCCAGACTTCGAGAATGGAATGGGCACCTATAGTGACATCCGTGTGACGGACTACAGCCCGGAATCGATAGAAGGCTTCCGACAATGGCTCCGCACACACTACCGGGACATTCAACGATTCAAGGCGCAGACCGGCTTGGACTACGCGTCCTTCGATGTCATCCCTGCCCCCTCCAAGGATATTCGGAAAGAGAAACTCGGCTCCTTCGGCGAGCACTACGACGCATATGCCGACGGCACCCTGCCTGTTGCAGGATGGCTCTGGGATCCCGCACAGATCGTGGATAAAATCAACCTTTATGTGGATGGCAAGCTTGTCGGACCCATGGCCCGCAGCCTCAATCGCTTGGATGTCTACCGTGCCGTCGATGAAATCACAAACCCCAACACCGGTTTTCGGCGCGACATTGACTTCAGCAAACTGAAGCCCGGTCCTCATGTGGCCCAAGTAGTGGTCCTATCCAAAGGGCGGCGCTACAAAATGGCTGATGTGGATTTCGTGGTGGTGCCACGGGATCAAAGCAGCCCACCACCCGGATTGGAGCCTCGGCGGCTTGGTTGGATGCCAGCCTTTACGGCGCTGGAGCGCAAGGGCGTTCGCTCATGGCTGGACATGCCTCCCCCATTGCAGGACGTCTACTACAACCCTCTGGCACGTGACTGGAACCACTATCGAGAATCTCAAGTCTTCAATTTTTTGAAGACCTTCCATGAGCGCGCCCTCAAGGCGGGCCTGCCCGCAGCCAAGCTGTACTCCCACCAAATCATTCCCGATGTGAACCCCTCGTGGAATCCGCAGCTGTTCGCCTCCACCCAGACCCTGGATGGCAAGGCACCTTGGAAGCAGGGCCTGAACATGTACGGCGGCGCCACAAACAGCGACTGGCTGCGCGGTTTCATGAAGCAGCACCAGATCGGCAGCGGCTACGGCGCGCCCGAGTTCAATCCGCAGCAATGGAAACTTGACGGAACGCACCTGGCCGCGCTGAAGGCCCACTATGACGCAGGCGCCACCTTCATCAGCCCCTACTACTTCTCGGTGATCAACCAGCGCTTCAAGGGCGCAGCCGAACACGGCGTCAACCGCATGGAGCTGTCCCCAGACAACCCCAAGGACGGCTCCGACAAGTTCTACAAGGCCATCGTCGAATTCGCCAGGCAGTAGGATGGAGCCCTTGCGCGCACGGTCCGTGCGCGCAAACGCTGCCCTTTTACAAGCCGCCCCGGGCGGCTTTTTGCATTTTGACGACCGTGCCTACAACCCTCCAGCCGCTGTCCCTCTGGACACCTCCCGCATCGCCGCTCGGCATTCTCACCGACATCGACGACACCCTGACCACCGAGGGCGTGGTGCCGGACCATGTCGTCGATGCCATCGCCCGGCTCAAGCAGTCCGGCCTGCGCGTGGTGCCGATCACGGGCAGGCCCGTGGGCTGGAGCGAGCCTTTTGCCCAGGCCTGGCCTGTGGATGCCATCGTGGCCGAGAACGGCGCCGTGGCACTGCGGCGCAATGCGCAGGGCGGGCTGGACAAGCTCTACCAGCAGGACGAGGCCACGCGCACCGCCAACTACGCGCGCATGCAGCAGGTGCTGGCCGAGATCGAGGCCACCGTGCCCGGGGCGCTGCGCGCCACCGACTCGGCGGGCCGCGAATGCGACATTGCCGTGGACCACAGCGAATTCACCCAGATGCCCCAGCAGGACATTGACCGCTGCGTGGCCATCATGAAGGCGGCGGGCATGAACGCCACCGTCAGCTCCATCCACATCAACGGCTGGTTTGGCGCGCACAACAAGCTCGAAGGCGCGCGCTGGATCCTGCGCACGCTGTTCGACATCGACCTCGACGCCACGCTGGACCGCTGGATCTACATCGGCGACTCCACCAACGACCAGCTCATGTTCGAGCACATGCCCCACAGCCTGGGCGTGGCCAACATCGCGCGCTTCGTGCCCCAGCTCAAGCACCTGCCTCGCCACGTCACCCAGGCCGAGCGTGGAGACGGCTTTGCCGAAATGGCGCAGTACCTGCTGACCCAGCGCCCCTGATCCACAGGACCGAGGGCCGGTGCAGCCCTTGCAGGCCTGCGCCTTCGCCTTCGACTACCCCATCGGCCCCTCCTGATCTGCGGGACCCGCGCTCCCCCCGCAGACACCATCACCCTCAGCACAGCCAACCGCCCGGCGCAGGCGGGCTGTGCACCCTCTTTTCCCCATTCGACAGAGCAAATCTAGGACTATTCCTAGATCAAGCATCAATTATCAGAATGCGCCCTATTTCATATAGCGGCGGTGCACACCTAGAATCCATCACATACCCAAAGAACAGGTTTTTGTTTCGCCTTTTTCTTTGACAGATTCTCTCCTGCACCCCATCCGCGCCATTGGGCACTGGTGTATTTGAACAATTCAACTTCAAACATGCCAGAGAAACAAACCTCGCCCATCCCTCGCCAACGCTCCCTCATCCGAACAATTTCTCCATGTCAGCGCCACCACCTATTCCAGCATGATCGCACCCCTTGCAAACCCTTGACCATGCTGACAGTTACCAACCATTGGATTGATGAGGTGAACATGGAACACTGATGATTTATTAACCACTCAACCATTCACACACTCTCTTATTCCACCAGCGCATTCATCGCTGCTGGAATTTCATTTATCTCTTCAACTCGAGGGAATACCCATGAAAAAGATCGCATTGCTGACATCGGTTGCCGGCCTGGTCATGATGGCCATGAACACCGCTCAAGCAGCAGACGGCACCATCAACTTCACGGGCGAGGTGGTCACCACCACCTGCAAGGTGGACACCACGGTCGCCGGCGCCGCCAAGGACGGCGTGAAGCTGCCCAACGTGGCGAACAACCAGCTGGCCACTGTGGGTGCCACGGTCGGCCGCCAGGCGTTCTCGCTGGAACTCAGCGGCTGTGAGCTGGCCACCGCCACCTCCACAGCACCCGTCTCCAAGGTAGCCGTGTTCTTCGAAGCCGGCCCCAACGTGGACCTGGTCACCGGCATGCTCAAGCCCGCAGCGGCCAGCGGTACTGGTGCGCCCACCGTGGCCTCCGGTGTCCAGATCGCCATCGTGGATCCCAGCAACAACGAGCGCCTGAAGATCGGTTCCGCCCAATCGCGCTTTGTGGACATCGACAACAAGGTCGGTGGCAATGGCCGGGCCATCATGCGTTTCGCCTCCGAATACGTGGCCACCGGCCCCGTGACCGCAGGCCGTACCGACACCTCGGTGACCTACTCGCTGGTCTATCAGTAATCACTGACTTTCAGGCATATCGGCCGCCTTGCAGTGGTCGATATGCCGTGTCTTCTGCTTTCCCGACATGGGCCTGGCCCCATTCTTTCGCTCAAAACCCAGAGAGTTCTCCGATGCTGACGATCAAACGTTCATATGGGCTTGCTGCCATCCTGTTGTCCCTTCTTCTTGGAACGGCGGCACAGGCCAGCGTGACATTGACGGGCACGCGCATCATATTCCCCAGTGGCGAGAAGGAAGCCACCATCCAGCTCACCAACGAAGGCAGCAAACCTGCCCTGGTGCAGACCTGGCTGGACAAGGGCAACAACCAGGAATCGCCTGAGAACATCGACGTTCCCTTCGTCATCACGCCCACCATCATGCGCATCGAGGCGGGCAAGAGCCAGACGTTGCGCATCATCTATTCGGGCGAAGCACTGCCTGCTGACAAGGAATCCCTGTTCTGGCTCAACGTGCTGGACGTCCCGCCCAAGGCGGAAATGGAAGGCGACTCCAACAATCTCCAGTTCGCCTTTCGCACACGCGTCAAGCTCATGTACCGGCCCGGCAATCTGCCCGGCAATGCCCAGGAGGCTCCTGCCCAGCTTCAATGGTCGGCAGGCGTTGACGCCAAAAACCAGCCTGTGTTGAAAGCACGCAATCCCAGCGCCTTTGTGGTCAATGTGGCTGGCGTTGAATTGCAGCTCAACGGCAAATCCTTCGAGGCAGGCGTCGGACCCGTTCTTCCCGGTCAGGTGGCCGCCTTCCCAATCAAGGAACCTGCGGGTGCCAATATGGCTGGTGCGACCGGTGCCACGGTGATGTTCAGCAGCATCAATGATTGGGGCGCCAGTCTCAACCACGAAGCCAGAATTGGCAATTCCGCCCAATAAACAGGGCAATGCGAGCAAAGCCACGCGAATCCCCCGTTCTCTCCGGCCTGATTATCTAATGCCACTGCATTTTCAGCCCGGCCAGCACACCGATACCCAGCGTTAATACCCGGCGAAACGGCATCGGTCTCTTTACCGGGACTGGCACATCGGCCTTGGCCGTTCGCTTTGCATCGGGCGCACAGCATTAGGAGATAAGCAAATGATCAGGCCAGTCTTTCCAGATTCAGAAAAGGGAATCAAAAGCCGGCATACAAGGCAAGGAAAAGGAACAATGCCGGGGCCAGGCCAAGGCCCTGCCGGATATTTCCAACTGAAGCCCGGCCATGCGCTGCTGCTCTCCGTGCTGGTCTGTTGGCAGTCCGAGGCCCAGCAGGGACAGCAGGTCAAGGAAGTCACGACCTCCACGTCCACCGGCCAGTGGCAGCCCACGCCGGCTGCCGTCGACTTCGACCCCAGCTTTCTGAACACCGGCAAGCAGACCATTGACGTCTCGCGCTACTCGCGCGCCAACGTGGTCACGCCCGGCAACTACAGCCCCGACATCTACATCAACGGCAACTGGGTTGGCCGCAGCGAAGTGCAGTTCAAGGCACTGGCTGGTTCGCAGGACGCGCTGCCCTGCCTGGACAAAGCACTGCTGGAGAAGGTGGGCATCGACCTCTCGCGCCTGCCGCCCGAGGCCGCCTTGAAGCTGGTGGCCGACGGTGGCTGCAACCGTCTGGACCAGATCGTTGCAGGCGCCTTGACCAGTTTCGATTTCGGCAAGCAGCGACTGGACCTGAGCGTGCCCCAGGCCTCGCTGCGCCGCTCGGTGCGCGGCTATGTCAGCCCCGACCAATGGAGCGCCGGCGTGCCTGTCGGCCTGCTCGGCTACCAGTTCAACACCTACCACGGGCGCTCCAGCAACGCAGAAAACACCACGCAGAGCTACCTGGGCCTGAACGGCGGCGTCAACATCGACCGCTGGCATTTCCGGCACAACGGCTCCTTCAGCTGGGCGGACACTGGACGGGGCAACTACCAGAACATCTCCACCTACGCACAGCGCGACATTGCCGACTGGTCTTCCCAGCTCATACTGGGCGACACCTACACGGGTGGCGACCTGATGGACTCCACCTCGTTTCGCGGCATACGCTTGAACAGTGACGACCGCATGCTGCCCGACTCCCAGCGCGGCTACGCGCCCGTGGTGCGCGGCGTGGCCAACACCAATGCCCGAGTCACCATCACGCAGAACGGCATCAAGCTCTACGAAACCACGGTGGCGCCCGGCGCCTTCGTCATCAACGACCTCTACCCCACGGGCTACGGTGGCGACCTGCAAGTCAGCATTACCGAGGCCAATGGCGCCGTGCGCAGCTTTGCCGTGCCCTACGCGGCCGTGCCGCTGTCGCTGCGCGAGGGGCAGGACCGCTACAGCCTCACGGCGGGCGTGGTGCGCCACCTGCCCAATACCTCACCGCTGTTCTCGCAGGCGACCTGGCAGCACGGCTTCACCAACATGCTGACCGGCTACGGCGGTGTGTCCGTGGCAAAGGGCCATATCTCGCCCATGATTGGCGCGGCGCTCACCACGCCCTGGGGTGCCTTTGGTGCAGACATCACGCACGCCTCCACCAGCATTCCCAATGACGGCTCCTTTTCCGGACAGAGCTTGCGTGCCAGCTACGCCAAGTCCTTTGCGCAGACCGGCACCCACGTGGCCATTGCCGCCTATCGCTACTCCACCAACGGATTCTTCGGCCTCAACGACGCCATGCGCGCACGGGATCAGGCCAATCTGCTACGGCCCTCCACGGACCTGTACCGGCCTCGCAACCGCGCCTCTCTGGTCATGGGCCAGCAGTTTGGCCCCGGGGGAGGCAGTCTCAGCCTCACGGCGTCCACTGCCAAGTACTGGAACCGCCAGGGCTCCAACGTCGACTACGCCATTGGCTACAGCAACTCGTTCCGCAACATCTCCTACAACCTCTCTGCGGCGCGCCAGCGTGATGCCTGGGGACAGTCCAACACGTTCCTGCACGTGGGCCTGTCGATTCCGCTCAGCATGGAGCGCGGCATGATGCTCTCCACCAATACCAACCGCGACTCGCGCGGCCGCGTGCAGGCCCAGGCCAACCTGTCCGGGCTGCTGGGCGACGACAACGCCATCTCCTACGGCCTCAGCGCCAACCACAACACCGGTGGCATGAATGGCAGCAGCACCAGTGCCAGCGCCAACGCCACCTACCGCGCATCGCAGACCGAACTCAGCGGCAGCGTCAGCGCCAGCAGCGGCTACCAGCAGTTCTCGGTAGGCGCGCGTGGCGCCATCGTGGCCCACCCGGGCGGCGTGACGCTGTCGCAATCGGTATCTGACACCTTTGCCATCGTGGAGGCCAAGAACGCGGAAGGCGCGCGCATCAACAACGCGCCCGGCGTGAAGGTGGACAGCCGGGGCTATGCCGTCGTCCCGTATCTGACGCCGTTCTCGATGAACGAGGTCTCCATCGATCCCAAGGGCCTGTCGACGGACGTGGAACTCAAGGAAACCAGCCAGCACGTCGCGCCGCTGGCCGGCGCCGTGCCACTGCTGGTGTTCAAGACAGCCTATGGCCGCTCGGCCGTGATCCGCGCGCGGCAGGCAGGCAACATGCCTGTGCCCTTTGGCGCCAGCGTGCTGGACATGGACGGCAAGGAACTAGGCGTGATCGGCCAGGCCGGCAAGCTGCTGGCGCGCGGGCTGTCAGACCAGGGCGAGCTGCAGGTGCAGTGGAAGACGGACACCGGCATGGTGGGCTGCAACCTCTCCTATACCCTGCCTGAAAGAAAGCGCAGCACCACCTACCAGCCGCCGCAAAGCCTGGAACTGCCCTGTGTGGCCAGCAATAAGCTGCTGCCTGCGGCCACCGACGTGGCATCGGCCAAGCCGGGCAAGACCGCGGCAACCTCAACCGCAACCACCAATGCCAAGACAGCCGTGGCAGGCGCCCCGGCCTCCAACGCTGCGTCGGCCGTGGCTCTGGCCGGCATGACCCAGGAACGTACGGCAGCAACGGCACCGGCCACGGTAGTCGCCAGCGCCCCGGCAGTCACTGCGGCGGCAGTGCTGCCCGCTCGTGCCACACAGCCGAGCGACAGCCAGCAGGCACTGAAGCTGGAGCGCAACCTGGACGGCCTGCGCATGAGCGTCAAGATCAGCGCCTTGCCCACCACGGTGCCAGTCACCAGCAACACGGGCAGAACTCCCGTGGCGGCAGGGCACGACGCAGGCACCGGCAAGCACAAGCCGCCGCAGCAAACCCTGCGGGCTGACCGTCCGCTGGCCATCCTGCAGCCCAGCCTGAAGATCAGCGCCTTGAAGGCGGCTGACAAGACCTGAATCTGAGGCGAACCCTCTTCCCAAAAGAGGGTTCGCGCTAGCCCAGGAAACGCCACATGGTGCGGCAACCGACAAGCATTTCGATAGTGCCCTTTTACGCGCCAGCGGCACGCAGCACTGTGCGGCCGTACCGTACACAACGCACTCTTGCAGTCATTGGCTCGTGCTGCCACGCCTGCTTGCCGTTTGACGGCTGCAACCGGCGGCTCGGCTGCGCCGCAGATTGAAAAAATGAGCGGTTCAATATGCAATACCGTGCCGGCAGCAATTCTGGCCAACTCTTGGTCTATTTTCAAATAAGCACACCATTAAGAATTACCCCTCAGGTGCTCACCTGCCGTGTATCCGCCCCCTATCAATCTTCTTTTGGGAAATGTGCATTTTTCGTCTTCCACGCCCGTGAGCACCACTTCGCAGAGCTGTAGGCAATACCAACCAGTGGTTTGCAGGCAGCGCCGTATTCTGGCACGGCAAACTGGATATTCCCTTGAAGGCCCGCCATCTGAACACCGCTCCCCAGGTGACGCCGGGCAAGGCCAATGGTGCGGCCACATTCACGATGAGCTATCAGTAGCACGGTCTGATACTTCTGAGCCTTTGGGGAACCAACGTTCATGCGTGCATTGGGCAGACCTTACCCGATGCTCGAAAGGAAACTCCGTGAAAAATGCACTTCGCATCCTCAAAAGTTCATTTATTCCATTGACTTGGGCCTTGACTACCCCTTCAACATGGGCCTTGTGCAAATTGAACACCAGCGACGGCTTGCCGTACTTTACGGCAGAACTCTCCGGCATGACAGTTCCCGAATTCGCACCTGGTGACTACGACATTGGAAGCACCATCTACAAATACAGCGGCCCGTTGAAACTTACCAATAAAATCCCAGAATCCAAGAATCCACAGTTTGAATGTATTCCTGGAATAGAAGACTACCTCACAGGCATCGGCCCTCATGAAAATGGTCTTTATGCAGCCCCTGGAACCATCAAGAATATCAAGTTAAAATTAAGCGCCTTCACAATTCCGTTCCCTTTTTTGGTCTACTCAACAGTTCCAAAGACAAGTGGCAATTGGAATGAAGCGAGCTTTTATTATGATATCGAATTAATCAAAACGGGCCCCATCTCCAGTGGGGGCACATTATCTGGCTCATTCGCTCAATCCCGTGCCAATGATGCGACCGGACAATTGCTGGTCGATTTTCGTTTCGCGGGCCCGGTCGTCATTCGTCCCCGCGTTCCTACCTGCAAGGTCAGGGTGAAAGAAATAAGGTTCGACATGGGCGCCGTGCTCATAAGGTCGTCCGGTGGCGTGGGAGCCACCAGCGCCAGCAGCGAGGAACAGAACATTCAGCTGGACTGCTCGGGCGGCGATACAGGGACCGCAACGCAGGTGTACGTGACACTGACCGATGTGACCGACCGCAACAACACGTCCTCCAACCTCACGCTGAACAGGACCTCCACGGCACGAGGCATTGCCGCGCAAATCCTCAGCAACGGCAAGCCGGTGCGGTTCGGCGCAGAAGCGGACGACACCAGCCGATGGTTGGCGGGCGACGTTCCCCAAGGGCAGACGGCGTTCTCGATTCCGCTGCAGGGACGCTACGTGCAGACGGAAGACCGGGTTGTACCCGGCAGCGCCAACGCTTCCGCAGAGTTCACCATCCATTACCAGTAAGCGCAGGCGCTGGAGCCATCCGCAGGACGACCCGGGAAGCCGTGAGAGCGGCCCGCCTGGACGGGCTCCATGGGACCCAGCTTGCCTGAGTAAATATAAAGGGTTTACCCCCTATCAAAAAAGGTGCAACCCATGTGAAATCACGCCGAATCCGGTTGCACCCCAGTCATCGAAAAAGCACTTTCCCTTTCCAATCCATTATGTCCACCACCGTAGGCATCAAAGTCGACGACGCCTTGCGCGAGCGCATCCGCGTCGCAGCCCAGCAGATGGGTCGCACACCGCACTGGCTGATCAAACAGGCCGTCGTCCAGTACGTCGATGCGCTGGAGCGCGGCGCAACCACCATCCGGCTTGCAGGCGCAGGCGACAGCCCTGGCGATGTCGCGATCGAAGAGGCGCAACCCAACGCTGGCCAAGAGGTACAACCTTTTCTGGAATTCGCCCAGTCCATCCTCCCGCAGACGCCGTTGCGCGCTGCCATCACGGCCGCCTGGCACCGGCCGGAGCCCGAGTGCCTGCCGGTGCTGCTGCCGCTGGCACGTGCCCAGGATGCCCAGCAGGCCAACAAGGTCCGCGAGCTGGCGACCCGGCTGGTGCAGGGGCTGCGCGATGCGCCGGCCGGCAGCGGCGTGGCGGCGCTGGTGCAGGAGTTCTCGCTGTCCAGCCAGGAAGGCGTGGCGCTGATGTGCCTGGCCGAGGCGCTGCTGCGCATTCCCGACCGTGCCACGCGCGATGCGCTGATCCGCGACAAGATCAGCAAGGGCGACTGGCGCGCCCATGTGGGCCGCTCGCCCTCGCTGTTCGTCAACGCGGCGGCCTGGGGCCTGGTGCTGACGGGCAAGCTCACGTCCACGAGCAGCGAGAAGAACCTGTCGTCGGCGCTGACGCGCGTGATCGGCAAGGGCGGCGAGCCGCTAATCCGCCAGGGCGTGCACCGCGCCATGAAGCTGATGGGCGAGCAGTTCGTGACGGGCCAGGACATTGCCGAGGCGCTGGCCAACAGCCGCGCCTATGAAAAACAGGGCTTTCGCTACAGCTACGACATGCTGGGCGAGGCGGCCGCCACCGATTCCGACGCACAGCGCTACCTGCAGGCCTACGAGCAGGCCATCCACGCGATTGGCGCGGCCTCCAACGGGCGCGGCATCTTCGAGGGGCCGGGCATCTCCATCAAGCTGTCGGCCCTGCACCCGCGCTACAGCCGCGCGCAGTACGAGCGCGTGATGACCGAGCTGCTGCCGCGCGTGCTACAGCTGGCCGAGCTGGCCAAGCAGTACGACATCGGCATGAACATCGACGCCGAAGAGGCCGACCGGCTGGAGCTGTCGCTGGACCTGCTGGAGGCCTTGTGTGCCGCGCCCTCGCTCAAGGGCTGGAACGGCATAGGCTTTGTGGTCCAGGCCTACCAGAAGCGCTGTCCGCAGGTGCTGGACTACCTGGTGGACCTGGCCCGCCGCAGCCGCCGTCGCCTGATGGTGCGCCTGGTCAAGGGCGCCTACTGGGACAGCGAGATCAAGCGCGCCCAGGAAGGCGGCCAGGCCGGCTACCCCGTCTATACGCGCAAGGTCTATACCGATGTGAGCTACCTGGCCTGCGCGCGCAAGCTGCTGGATGCGCCCGATGCCATCTACCCCCAGTTCGCCACGCACAACGCGCAGACCCTGGCCAGCATCTACCACCTGGCCCAGGCCGTGGGCGGCAGCTACTACAGCGGCCAGTACGAGTTCCAGTGCCTGCACGGCATGGGCGAGCCGCTGTACGCACAGGTGACGGGCCCGGCCTCCGAAGGCAAGCTGGCCCGCCCCTGCCGCATCTATGCGCCCGTGGGCAGCCATGAGACGCTGCTGGCCTATCTGGTGCGCCGCCTGCTGGAGAACGGTGCCAATACCTCGTTCGTGAACCGCATCGGCGATGCCTCCGTGCCGGTCTCCGACCTGGTGGCCGACCCGGTGGACGAGGTGATGAAGATCGCGCGCAACGAAGGCCGGCTGGGCGCCCCCCACCCGCGCATTGCGCTGCCGGCCGATCTGTTCGCGCAGCAGGGAGACAAGGCAGGGCAGGCCCGCGCCAATTCCCAGGGCCTGAACCTGGCGCACGAGCAGCAACTGGCCTCGCTGGCCGCCGCGCTGCTGCACAGCACGCGCCAGACCTATCTGGCCGCCCCCGCGGATGCCGACCTGCCGGCCGACCCGGCGCGTACCGAAGGCTGGCAGCCCATGCGCAACCCGGCCGAGCTGTCCGACATCGTGGGCTGGGTGCGCGAAGCCACGGCGGCCGAGGCCG
>NZ_LFJT01000052.1:0-45489 GCF_001682645.1 Delftia sp. JD2 | reverse complement strand
GGGCCCGGCGTCCATGGCGCCGGGCCCGCCCGGTGGCGGTCAGCGCGCGGCTGCGGCTGCGGCCAGGTTCTTCTCGACTTCCTGGGCGCTGATGGCGCCAGGCACGCGGGTGTTGTTGGTGAAGATGACGGTGGGCGTTCCCGTGATCTTGTACTTGCGCCCAAAGGCCAGGTTGCGCTGCACGGCCGAGGTGTCGCACTGGGCGGCAGCCGGCACCTTGTCGCGCAGCATGTGGTCGGCCCATGCACCGGCCTGGTCCTTGGCGCACCAGATGTTGCGCGACTTCTCGGCCGAGTCGGGGCTCAGGATGGGGTACAGGAACAGGTAGATGGTGACGTTGTCCACGGTCTGCAGGTCGCGCTCGAAACGCTTGCAGTAGCCGCAGTTGGGATCTTCGAACACGGCCATCTTGCGCTCGCCCTTGCCGTGGACGATGGTCACGGCGTCCTTGAGCGGCAGCTGCTTGAAGTCCACCGCCGTCAGCTGGTTCATGCGGTCTTCGGTGAGATTGCGGCGCGCCTTGGTGTCGATCAGCTCGCCCTGGATCAGGTAGTTGCCCTTGGCGTCCGTATAGAACAGGTCCGTGCCGATGCGCACTTCGAAGAGGCCGGACATGGGCGTGGGGCGGATTTCGTCGATCTTTTCCAGCTGGGGAATGCGCTCGGTCAGCGTCTTGCGCAGGTTGGCGTCCTGGGCATGGACACCGAGGCTCCAGGTCAGGCTGGCGGCCGTCAGCAGGCAGGCGAAGAGTTTCATGGCAATGCGGTGGGTGGGCGGGGCCGCGTTCAGGCCGGCCGCGCCGTGGTTGAGGGGGATTGCGCGGCGCGGTGCGCCACGGAGCAGGGGTACGAGTCGCAAAACGGCAAAGGGTTCAACGGCACGGGATCGGCTTGGCTCCAGGCTCAGGCGCCGCTGCGCGGGTCCAGGCCCATGGCCTGGCGCGCCATCCAGTCCTTGAGCGGGCCGAAGCGCTCGAAGCCCTTCATGCCCCAGTTGCGCAGCATCTGCACCGGCACCTCGGAGCGGCTGAACAGCTGCTGCAGCCCGTCCATGGCCAGGCCCATGGGCGCCAGCGCGGCCTTGCGCTCGCGTTCATAGCGGCGCAGCAGGCGCAGATCGCCGGTGCTGCGCCAGTAGCCGCGCTCCTGCAGCACGCGTGCCAGCGCCTGCACATCGCCCAGGCCCAGGTTCAGGCCCTGGCCTGCCAGCGGATGCACGTTGTGGGCGGCGTCGCCCACCAGCACCCAGCTGCGGGCCGAGCGTGCATCGCCGTCGGGCATGGAGCCGCACCAGTGGTCGGCCACGGCCTGCTGCAGCGGCCAGGCCATGCGCGGTGCACTCAGCTCCAGCCGGCCCAGCGCTCCCTGGCTGATGGCTTCCAGCCGCGCGGTGAAATCCTGTGTGTCGGCGGCCAGCCAGCCGTCGGCCAGCTCGCGGGCGATGGACCAGACCACGGCCACGCTGTGGCCTTGCGGGCCGTCCAGCGGCAGCAGGGCCAGGATGCCTTCGGGCGTGAACCACTGTCGCGCCACCTGTCCGTGCGGCAGCTCGCAGTGCAGCCGGGTGGCGATGGCGTGCTGTGCATAGGGCGTGACGGCGAAGTCCACGCCGAACTCGCTGCGCGTGCGGCTGGCGCGGCCCTCGCAGATGGCCGTCAGCGGCGCGGCCACCGGCTGGTCCACCACCTCGACCATGGGCTGGTAGCGCACGGCCTCGGCCAGGCGCTGCTCCAGCGCGGGCACATCGACGATCCAGGTCAGGGCCTCGACATCCTGGCTGGCTGCGTCGAACAGCACATGGCCGTCCAGGTCGCCAAAGACCTCCATTTGCGTCACGGGCGTGGCGTGCTGGTCATCGGGCCAGCAGCGCAGGCTGTCCAGCAGGCCGCGTGCGCTGGCATTGAGCGCGTAGGCGCGCACATCGGGCGCGTTGCCGGTCGGCGCGGCCACCACCAGGGCCACGCGCAGCCGTTCCCGGGCCAGCAGGAGAGCCAGGGTCCGGCCTGCAATGCCGGCCCCGCGTATACATACATCAAAGGTTTGCGCCATGGCCGGCATTGTAGGAGTCCGGGCCATGCCGGGGATTCCAACTGGCGCAAACTCCGGCTTTGGCATGACCTGCCGCAGCCTGCATCGCCATCTGGCATATTGCCGCCCATCGCATGGCGCCATTCGCACCATGGATGGCATACACACTCCAGATTTCCCAAAAAGAGCTATCCGATGTTTGACCAAGAAAGAGACGTGCAGGGCCGCATTGCCCAGTTGTGGGTATATCCCGTCAAATCCTGCGCGGGCATCGCGCTGCAAAGCAGCGGCGTCGGCGCCACCGGCCTGGCCTGGGACCGCCACTGGATGGTGGTCGATGCGCAGGGCGAATTCCTGACCCAGCGCGACCATCCGCGCATGGCCTGGATACGCCCCGAGCTGGAGGCCGGGCACCTGGTGCTGCACTTTCCCCAGCAGCCGCCGCTGCGCATCGCGCTGCAGGCCACGGGGCCGGAGCGCCGGGCGCGCGTCTGGTCGGACTGGGTGCAGGCCTGGGACATGGGCCCCGAGGCCGCCCACTGGCTGACGCAAGCCCTGGGCGCGGATTGCGCCCTGGTGCGCTTCGACCCGGCCGCGCCGCGCCGCACCAGCGAGCGCTGGACCGGGGGCGAGGCCGCACCTGTGCACTTCGCGGACGGCTATCCGCTGCTGGTACTGAGCCAGGCGGCCGTGGATGAACTCAACCAGCGCCTGCAGGCAGCCGGCCACGCCGCGGTGGACGCACGGCGCTTTCGCCCCAATATCGTGATCGAAGGCCTGGAGGCCCATGACGAGGACCGGGTCGACGGGTTCGACGTGCTCGATGCCCAGGGCCTGCGGCTGCGTATGGCCAAGCCCTGCACACGCTGCCCCATTCCCGACATCGACCCCGTCACGGCCGTGCAGGGCACCGCCGTGGGTGACGCCATCCGTACCTACCGCCAAGACGACCGTGTCGATGGCGCCATCACCTTCGGCATGAATGCCGTGCTGGAAGGCCTGCACGACGGGGCCGAACTGGTCGTTGGCCAGTCCGTGGCCGGCGACTGGCAGTTCGCCTGAAACGACAGGAAATGCCCGGTTGACTAAAATACGGGGTTTGTCCCCAGAATCCCTGTAGAAAGCCCTGCCATGAGCCTCAAATGCGGCATCGTGGGCCTGCCCAATGTGGGCAAGTCCACTCTCTTCAACGCGCTGACGAAGGCCGGCATCGCCGCCGAGAACTATCCCTTCTGCACCATCGAGCCGAACACCGGCGTGGTGGAAGTGCCCGATCCGCGCCTGCAGAAGCTGGCCGACATCATCACGCCCGAGCGCATCGTGCCGGCCATCGTCGAATTCGTGGACATCGCCGGCCTGGTGGCCGGTGCCTCCAAGGGTGAAGGCCTGGGCAACCAGTTCCTGGCCCACATCCGCGAGACCGACGCCATCGTCAACGTGGTGCGCTGCTTCGAAGACCCGAACGTCATCCACGTGGCCAACAAGGTGGACCCCATCGCCGACATCGAGGTCATCCAGACCGAGCTGTGCCTGGCCGACCTGGCCACCGTCGAGAAGGCGCTGAACCGCTACAGCAAGGCCGCCAAGTCGGGCAACGACAAGGAAGCCGCCAAGGTGGTGGCTTTGCTGACTCCCATCCAGGCTGCCCTGGACCAGGGCAAGCCCGCACGCACGGTGCCCGTCTCCAAGGAAGACGCGCCCCTGCTCAAGCAGTTCTGCCTGATCACCGCCAAGCCCGCCATGTTCGTGGGCAACGTCAGCGAAGACGGCTTCGAGAACAATCCGCTGCTCGACAGCCTCAAGGCCTATGCCGAGGCACAAGGCGCTCCCGTCGTGGCCATCTGCGCCAAGATCGAGGCTGAAATGGCCGAGATGAGCGACGAGGACCGCGACATGTTCCTGCAGGAACTGGGCCTGGAAGAACCGGGCCTGAACCGCCTGATCCGCGCTGGCTTCGGCCTGCTGGGTCTGCAGACCTACTTCACGGCCGGCGTCAAGGAAGTGCGCGCCTGGACCATCAAGGTCGGCGACACCGCCCCCCAGGCCGCAGGCGTCATCCACGGCGACTTCGAGCGCGGCTTCATCCGTGCCCAGACCATCGCCTTTGACGACTTCATCGCCTTCAAGGGCGAGCAAGGCGCCAAGGACGCGGGCAAGATGCGCGCCGAAGGCAAGGAATATGTCGTCAAGGATGGCGACGTGATGAACTTCCTGTTCAACGTCTGAGGCAACGGATGCCGCGGCAGAACTGCTGAAAAGCAGTTCTCGCCCACCTCAGGAAACCGCGCTTGTGCGCGGTTTTTTCATGCCTGGATCGATTCGGTCCCGCGCACCGAACGTCCATGGACAATGGCGCCTTTCCATTGGGGAAAGAGAGACCTTGAAATGGACCGCCCGCATTTCAGATTCCATCCCGGCGCCTACGAAACCGTCTTCGAGCAGGAAGAGGGTGTGTGTTCCTGCTGCGGACAAAACCGCAGCCTCAAGTACGAGGGCCCGTTCTACAGCCAGCAAAGCCCCGACTACCTGTGTCCCTGGTGCATTGCCAGCGGGCAGGCTTGCGAGACATACGACGGCGAACTTGTGGGATACACCGATATCGAAGGCGTGTCGCCTGATCCGGCAGACCCCGAGCCCACCATCGCCAGGGAACTGCTGTTGGAGATCGCGCAGCGCACGCCCGGCTACAGGGCCTGGCAGCAGCCCGTGTGGCTCACGCACTGCAACGCACCCTGTGTCTTCCTGGGTCACGCCGACAGGCATGCCGTCGAGCCTTTCCTTGCTGAAGTCCTGCCCGACATCGAAGGCAGCTACAGGAACGATGCGCAGTGGATGCTGGAGCGCATGTCCACGGACGGCATGATTTCCGGCTGCCTTTTCCGGTGCGTGCATTGCGGCCGGCATCGGCTGCATATGGACGTGGGATGAATCCAATGACCACCTACGCCGACCTCTCCACCCAGACCGGCATTGCGCTGCCGCCGCTGTTGAGCGACCTCCTGGCATCGGGAAAGACCGTCTACGGTCCGGATTGGGCTGCCACCTGGCGCCAGCGTTGTCTGCAGGACCCGCCCTTGTTCATGAGTTGGCAGGACTTCGAATGGATAGACGCCGAAGCCAGCCGGGAAATCATCGAGGGCTGGCTTCATCCTGGCGCACAGAACGGCCGGAGCTTTCTGCCATTCGCCCAGTCGGGCGCCGGCGATGCCTGGTGCCTGACGCCGCTGGACACGCATGGCGTGGGCGTGGCGCTGGTGTTGCACGATGACGAGGCCAGCAGTCTTTCGCACGCCTGCTTCGATGACTTTGTCTGCGCGGGATTTCTGCAGGCCTTTGCGGACCTGAGCGATCAGCTGGATGACTTCTCGCAGCCGGAGGCTTTGCAACTGTTGCAGGCCGATGTCGCACAGACCACGCGCTTCATGACGCAGGAGTTGGGTGACTATCTGCAGGATTTCTGCCGGCGCCCCTTGGAGATCAGGCCTTGGCGCGATGGGCCCCGGGCGCGTGTTCGCCAGGTGGCTTCATTGATTTCACAAGATGAACTGGCGGCCGAACTGGACCGGCTGCCCGCCGTGGACCTTTCCTTTCCCGTCGTGGCGCGCTGGGAAGTGCGTTCGGTGGAGGAGGGCGGCGCGCGGCACGGCCCTGCGCCAGAGACCGCAAAGATCGACTGGCGCACCCTTGCCGCCGACCCCCTGCAGAAGATGGCGGCCATCAGGGCCTGCCAGAGCGAGCATGGCTGCAGCCTGGGACAGGCCAAGGCCATGGTGGACCAGTACATCGGAAGCTTGGACCGCCATGCCTGAACGCGGGCGGACCGGCCCCTGCAACCCACCATAATCACCCATCCCGCCAACCGACCGCCCCGACCTCGAGCGTGAACTGGGATGCAGGGATGATCAAACGGCCAAGCCTCCAGGCCACGGGTCAGTGGATCTATGAGTCCGTTCAGACCGATTCGCCGAAATACCCGCGCGTATACCCCAAGGCCTTCGAGAGTTGCGCGGCGGCGTCGATGACGCGCGGCGCCATCTCCTTCATGCGGGCCACGCTCAGGCGGTCCAGCGGTCCCGAAATGCCGATGGCGGCCACGGGACGCTCGAAGGCGTCGTAAACGGCTGCGGCCAGGCCGCCAACGCCTTCGCGCCATTCCCCGCGATTGACCGCATATCCGACGCGAAGCGCCTTGGCGCATTCGGCCTTCAGAAGCTCCTTGCTCACGATCGTGTTTGGCGTGAACCTCGGCAAAGGGTCAGGTAGCCGGTCAAGGTACTGCGCGGGCTGCGCCGCCAGCAGGGCCTTGCCCGTGGCCACGGCATAGGCGGGAGCGCGGCCACCGATCATCGAGTAGGCGCGTATGGGCTGGACGCTGTCTATCTTGTCCACGTAGATGACATCCTGCCCTTCAAGCACCGACAGATGGACCGTCTCCGCGCTTTCCTCGGCCAGTACCGCCATGAAAGAGGGAGCGATCTTGCGCAGGTCGAGCTGCCCCAGCTGGCGCACGCCCAGTGCATACATCTTGGTCGTGCTGCGAAAGCCCCCGCCTGCCGGGTCGCGCTCCACGTATCCGGCGTGGATGAGGGTCTGCAGTGTCCTGTGCGCATTGCTTCGGGTGAGGCCCACGCGGGCCGCCACGTCGTCGATGACGCGTGCCTCGCCCTGCATCTCGGCAATGGCCTCCAGCACTGCCAGGCCCTTGAGTAGCGTTTTGTCCATGCAATGAATCCCAAATGTTGGGATGAGCTTAGCACGCATGGCGTCGCTCACGGCCCGGACAGCATCTTTGCGAGCCCGCTCGCGCCGTGCCCGGGGATCAGATGGGGCAGGTGCGCTCGGCCCGAGTTTCCGATGCGCACAACTCCTGGACCAGTCGGCCGGCCACTCCCCGTGCGAGCCGTGCGTTGACATCCATGGAGTTGGTCCAGAAGTAGGTTCCTGCCGCCATGGTGCCCAGCACGCTGATGTCCGCATTGATGCTGCCGTCGGACCGCATCAGATTTCCGGTCGCGAAATCCACGCACAAGCCGCCGAAGCGGTGAGGGCAGGCCTCGCCCCGGTCCAGCAGGTTGCGCAGCAATGGCAGGTCCGAGTGCCTGGCGTCCGCGGAAAAGCTCGTGGCATTGATGACCACGTCCGCTTGCAGCTCGGCCCTGTCCCGGGCCTGAATGCGGAACTGGTGGTGCTGGCCGGGGACCGGGGCTACAGACTGCAGGCCCGGCATCACCTGCAGGCGGCCCGCACGAAGCAGTGCCTGCAGCCTGCGTGCATTCTCGATGGGGAAGGTCACGCGGCGAGCCATCCAGATGCTGCGCAGCGTGGCGTCGAAGCGCTCGCGCCCGGCGTCGTCGAGCTGCTGCCAGATGGCGTCCACGACGGCGTTGAGCGCATTGCCCAGCGACTGCCATTGCCGTGGACGCGATGAGGACAGCGTGATTTCCTCTTGCAGGTAGTTCGTGGCTGGGGGCGGTGCAGCCTGCAGGTCCAGGAGTTCGTCGAACGCTATGCCCTGGTGCGCCAGTTCGTCTGCGAGCAGACCCATTGCCTCTCGCAGTGTCAGGCGGCGGCCTTGGGTGACCCCTTCGGCAAGGGTGGCCACAAGGCGCGGACTCAGTGTGACGGGCTGGTTCTTCAGGCCCCTGACCGACGGAAGCCTGCCGTTGCGGGACATGCAGTACATCGGCCCCGTGTGGCCGGCTTCGGCAAGCGCCACCACGGCGTCGATGGCGCTCAGGCTCGTGCCCAGCACGCATACCGTCGCATCGCGGGGGATGCCACAGGCCAGTGCCCGGACCGGGTACGGGCTGTCGAAGTAGCCGGCGTGGCCGCGCAAGTCCTCGAACGCGGCCGAGCTCAGGTTGCCGATGGCGAGGATCACCCGTTGCGCGATGTGCTCTGCCTGCTGTGTCACGAGCCGGTAGCCGGCCGGTGGGTCTGCCCTGACATCGTGCACGGCCTCCCGGACGTGGCGGATGTCCACGCCCAACGTGGCCCCCGTGGCACAGGTTTCGCGGTAGACATCTTCCAGATAGCGGCCGAAAAGCGGGCGCGGCAGAAACGAGTCGTGCGTGATCTGCTCGCCCTGGAAATGGGTGATTGCCTGGCGGTGGAGCCAGCGCAGAAAGTGTTGCCGGTCATCTTCGGCGACGGACATGCTGCCGGCCGTGACGTTCAGAAGATTGGTGGGTGCGTCGTCGGCATAGGCCGCTCCACGGCCGACGGCAGGGGCCGGCTCGAAGACCAGCACCTGCAGCCTAGGGAGGGCGCTTTGTGCCTGCACTCGCGCACGCACCAGATGGAACAGGAAGGATGTGGCCACGGAGCCGCCTCCCACGACGGCAATTCGCATGCTTTGCATGAGGGTGCCGTTGCGTTCACTGCACCTGGGCAGTCTTTTGAACCTGGCCCCACTTGGCCAGCTCGGCCTCGATGAGCCGGGTGGTGTGTTCGGGACTGCTTGCGTAGGCATCGGCGCCCTGCTTTTGCAGCGTCTGGCGTACTTCGCGCATCTTTGCGATCTCCTGCATGGCCTTCGAGAGCTGGCCCACGATGGCCGGTGGTGTGGCCTTGGGCGCGAGCAGCCCGTAGTAGGTCGTGACTTCGAAATCCGGGAAACCGGATTCCTTGAGCGTGGGCACGTCGGGCAGCATGTCGCTGCGCCTGGCGCTGGTCACGGCCAGGATGCGCAGCTTGCCACTGCCGATCTGCGAGGCCAGTGCCGGCAGCGTCTCGAAGACCAGGTCGATCTGGCCACCCAGCAGATCGGCGACAGCGGGCGCGCTTCCCTTGTAGGGGATGTGCACCAGCTTCATGCCGGCCGCCTGCTGGAAGTACTCCCCCGTCATGTGCTGGGTGGAACCATTGCCTGCGGAACCATAGGTCAGGCCTTTGCCGCCGGCCTTGCCGAGCTTGAGCAGCTCGGCCACGGAATGGGCGGGCAGGTCGCTGCGCACCGCGATGGCCAGAGGCACCGAGCTGCCCATGGAGACGCCGGTCAATGCCGTCATCAGGTCGTAGGGAGGCTTTTGCGTGGGGATGACCGCGTGGATGGCCAGGCTGCCAATCGCTCCGAACAACAGGCTGTAGCCGTCGCCGGCGCTGTTGGCCACGGCCGTGGCGCCGATTTCGCCTCCGGCGCCTGCCCGGTTTTCGATGACGAAGGGCTGGCCCAGCCATTGACCCAGGTACTGCGCATAGACGCGTGCCGTGATGTCGGTCGCGCCGCCGGGCGGGTAGGGCGTGACGACGCGCACGGGCTTTGCCGGCCATTGCTGTGCGAGCAACGGCCCCGAGCAGGCCATGCCTGCGATGCCTGCCAGGATTTGGCGTCTGTGAATCATCTTTTGTCTCCTTTTGCCCTTGGGGTCGATGGGTTTCTGATCGCTGTCGGCTTGAATTCAGTTCTTTGTTTATTCCCAAAAATTAGGATTGATGTCTCATAATTTGTTGACATCATGGGCGCCGCTGGTAGGATTTGTCAACGCGGCAACACCTTGGCGATAACCCCAGCCAACCGCACACGCCGACCACGCCCCTCGTTTTTGGAGACAACATGAGCCATCAACTGCCGCTGGACGGCATCAAAGTGATCGAGATCTGCAACGTGGCGGCTGGGCCTTTTTGTGGAATGCTCCTGGCGGACCTGGGGGCCGAGCTGATCAAGGTGGAGAACCCGCAAGGCGGTGACACCCTGCGCAGCTGGCCACCCATCAGTGACGGTTACAGCGAGAACTTCGCCTCGCTCAATCGCAACAAGAAGTCGGTCACCCTCAACCTCAAGGAGGCCGGCGATGTGCAACTGCTGCGCGAGCTGGTCCGGGGTGCCGATGTGCTCATCGAGAACAATCGCCCCGGCGTCATGGACCGCCTGGGGCTGGGCTACAAGGACCTGCAGGCCCTGAACCGGCGCCTGGTCTACTGCTCCATCTCGGCCTACGGACAGTCGGGGCCGCGGTCCGGGGAAGGCGGGTTCGATCTCACCGTCCAGGCCATGAGCGGCATCATGAGCATCACCGGGGAGGAGGGCGGCGCTCCCGTGAAGTGCGGCGTGCCGCTGGCCGATTTCTCCGCGGGCCTGTATGCCGCTTTCTCCATTGCGGCGGCATTGCGTGCGGCGCAGGCCAGCGGACAGGGTGTACATCTGGATGTGCCAATGCTGGGCGCCACGCTGGGTATCGCGGCGCTACAGACATCGGAGTACTTCGGCAGCGGGCGTGACCCGCGCGCGCTGGGCTCGGCCCATCCCCGCAACGCGCCGTACCGCGTCTTTCGCTCCTGCGACGGCTACTTCGGCATGGCCGCCGGCAACAACGCGCTGTGGCGTTCGGTCTGCGAAGTGGTCGGCAAGATGGCGCTGCTGGATGATGCCCGTTTCCTGACGCCGACGCTGCGTGCCCAGCACCAGGATGCTCTGCTGGAGATCCTCGAAGAGGAGTTCGTGCGAGCCGACACGGCGACCTGGCTGCAGCGCTTTCGCGACGCGGGGGTTCCCTGCGCGCCCATCAATCGGTACTCGGAGGTGCTCGCCGACCCGCAGGTCGAGCACATGCAGTGGGTGCAACCGCTGGAGCTGCCCAACGGCGTGAAGACCATGACCTTTGTCTCGCCCGTCCGCTTCGATGACCGCACGCTGGCGGTGCGGCTGCGGCCGCCTTCGCTGGGCGAGCACAACGAGCAGGTGCTGGGTCCGCTACGCGATGGCGCAAAGGAGACGGTATGAGCGGCGTCCTGGATATCCAGGTCAGCGGCCACCGCTGGACTTTCACCCTCAACCGCCCCGACAAGCTCAATGCCCTCAACGCGGAGCTGGTCGACGCACTGCTGGAGGGGGTACGGCATGCCCATGCCCAGGGGGCTCGCCTGCTGGTCCTGCGCGGCGCTGGAAAGAGCCTGTGCGCCGGCTTCGATCTGTCCGACCTGGAGGCACAGAGCGAAGGCGATCTCGTCCTGCGCTTCATCCGCATCGAACAGCTGCTTCAGGCGCTTGCAACGTCGCCGGCATACACCGTCGCCCTGGCGCATGGCAAGGTGTACGGGGCGGGCGTCGACCTGTTCGCCGCATGCCGCCGGCGTATTGCCAGCGCACAGGGCATGTTCCGCATGCCCGGCCTGAAGTTCGGCCTGGTGCTCGGAACCCGGCGCTTCGCCGACCTGGTGGGAACGCAGAAGGCCTTGGACATCCTCGGCGCAAGCCGGCCGTTTTCCACGGACGAGGCCGTGCAGATGGGATTCGTCCAGCAGGTCCTGGCCCAGGAGGATTGGCCGGGCGTGGTGCAGGAATGCGAAGCGCTGGTCGTTGAACTCGAGGACGAGGCCCGGGCCTCGCTGTATCGCGCGCTCGATACGGTACAGGCGGATGCCGACCTGGCGCATCTGGTGCGTTCCGCCGCGCGGCCAGGGTTGAAAGACCGGCTGCGCAAGTATCTGGGCCAGTAGTGGAGCAATTTTCACAAGGACCAACCCATGCCTTCTGGATTCGTCGGAAAAAACAAATGTGTTCCCCTGCAGGAACTCGTCTCGCGCGTACCGGACGGGGCCTCCCTGGCCATCGGCGGGAGCTTTCTTCACCGTGGCCCGTTCGCCTTCGTGCGCGAACTGATCCGCCAGGGCAGGACCGGCCTTGAAATCATCAAGCAGTCTCCCGGCTACGACATCGACATTCTTTGCCGGGCCGGGGCCGTCAGAAAGGTGCGGGCCGGCATCGTCGCGATGGAGGGCAACTTCGGCCTGGCGCCCTGGTACCGCCGGGCCGTCGAGCGCCAGGAAGTCGTTCTCGAAGAGCATGCCTGCGCGAGCCTGACCGCCGGGCTGCGCGCGGCGGCGTACGGCATCCCCTTTCAGCCGTGCGCGGGCTTGCACGGAAGCGACCTGCCCGCCTTGAACGGCTGGGTGAGCCTGCCGGACCCGTACTCGGATCGCGCACCGGTGTACGCCATCCCGGCCATCGAGCCGGACTATGCGGTGCTGCTTGCCTCGGAGATCGACCGGCAGGGGAACGTGCGCATTGCGGGCACGCCGCATTGGGACCGCATCATGAGCCGTGCCTCACGCAGTGTGCTGGTGGTGGCGGAAAAGCTGGTGGACACGCAGGTATTCCAGGACAACCCGGAGTCCACCGTCGTGCCGTATTTCATGGTCGAAGCCTTCTCCGTCGTCCCCGGCGGCGCCTGGCCAGGCTCATGCTGGCCCAGCTATCCGATCGACTACCCCGCGGTCGAAAGCTATCTGGCCGAGGGCGACGAAGCCCTGGCCGCGCACCTGGCGAAAGCGCCCGAGGCAGCAACACAGGAGAAGGCAAGATGAGCGCGAACTGGTCCGGTTTTTCATACATCGCCATCAACCTGGCCCGGTTCATCCGGCCCGGCGAGATCACGTTCAGCGGCGTCAATTCCACCTTGCCCATGCTGGCCTGCCTGCTGGCCAAAAAGACGCTGGATGAGGACTTCATCTACATCAACGTCGCGGGCGGCGTGGACCCCGAGCCGTCCAGCGTCCCGCTGTCGAGCTCGGACCCCGTGCTCGCGCAGCGCAGCGCGTCCATCTTCGCCAACGAGGACTTCTACGACCTGTGCTGCCGCGGGCGCATGGATTTGACGTTTCTTGGCGCGGCGCAGATCGACGGCGAGGGGTGCGCCAACAACTCGGCGATCGGCGACTGGCACAGGCCCAAGGTGCGCCTTCCCGGTGGAGGCGGCGGCGCCGTCATGCTTCCCACCGCCTTGCGCGCGTGCACCTGGCGTACCGAGCATTCGACGCGCACCCTGGTGAACAAGCTCGACTTTCGCACCTCGTGGGGAGGCTTTCATGGAGTGGTCACTCCGATCGCGACCTTCATCAAGCGCGACGGACGCCTGGCGCTGGATTCATGGCACCCGCAGGCATCCCTCGAAGAAGTGCGCGAGCGCACGGGTTTCGAGTTTGACGCCAGCACGGCGCATCCCACCGACCCGCCAACGCAGCGCGAGCTCCAGGCCCTGGCCTCGCTGGACCCTGACGGGCAGTTCGAGCGCGATGCACGCGTGAGCCTGCGCTGAGCCGCACCGGACAGGAGCTGCCAATGACCGACGAATTCGAATCCCTGGTCGCGGCCTTTCATCGCCGCTGGCAGTCGCCAGGGTGGGCTGCAAGGCCCGCCCTGGTGGCGCAGGGCGGTGTCCTGAGCTACGGAGCCCTCGCGCAGCGGGTCGGCGTGCTGGCCGGTGGCCTGCGGGCTGCCGGGATACGCGAGGGCGACCGTGTGGCCATTGCCGTGCCGCGGTCGCTGGACCTGGCCTGCGCACTGCTTGCGACCCTGGTGGCCGGCGCCTGTCCCTGCGTGCTGGAGCCCGGGCTTGGCGCCGAGGAGACCGCAAGGCGTTTTGCGGCGACGGCCATGACCTGGCTGGTGCATGACCGGAGCCACCATGACGACCCCTGTCTGGCGGCCGTTGCGCAGGTACGGCGCATTGCATTGGAAAGCCTTGCTCCCGATGTGCAGCCGTACTGGGCTTGCACATCGGGCCCCCGGGACTGTGCCTACCTGCTGTTCACTTCCGGCAGCAGCGGCAAGCCCAAGGGCGTGCTGCAAAGCCACCTGGGGTTGCGGGTCAACGCGGACGGCATCGTCCGGCACACGGGGCTCGGCCCGCAGGACCGGCTGCTGCACACCATGCCGCTGCACCACACCAATGGCGTCAACAACCAATTGCTGGCCCCACTGCTGGCGGGCTCGGCCGTCGTGCTGGCGGAGCGCTTCAAGGCGCAGGACATGCCGGCGCTGATGGAGCGGCATCGGCCCACCGTGATCACGGGAGTGCCGACCATGTACTCGCGCATGCTCGCGTTCGAGTTTCCGCCAGCCTCGCTGGCCGCCTTGCGCATGGCGCGCTGCGGCTCGGCCCCCATCACCGAGGAGCTGCACAGGCGGGTCGAGGAAAAGTTGGGCGTGCCCCTGGTCGTGTCGTACGGGCTCTCGGAAGCGACCTGCACCTCCACGATGAATCCTCCGCTCGCGCGCAGGGTAGGCTCCGTGGGCACGGTGCTGCCGGGGCAGCGGGTCTTTCTTGCCAGGCCGGGCGGTGCCGAGATCGAAGATCCCCTGCAAGAAGGAGAAATCTGCATCAGCGGACCCACCCTCATGCTGGGCTATCTCGAAGAGGAGACCGCAGGCGCGCCCGCCGACCCCGGGCCGGCACTGCGCACCGGAGACCTGGGGCGCTTCGATGCCCAGGGGTATCTGTACATCACCGGCCGCATCAAGGACGTGATCATCCGCGGCGGCGAGAACCTCTCTCCCAACCTCATCGAAGGCGTGCTTGCGAAGGTGCCGGGCGTACGCGCCTGCTGTGTCGTGGGCCGGCCCGATGCCGACCTGGGCGAGGTGCCGTGCGCCTTCGTCGTGAGAACCGGCGACGAAACGGGACGCGCGCTCACGGAGCAGCACCTGGCCGCTGCGGTGCTGGGCGAGCTCTCGCGGATGCATGCACCCGTCGCCTACCACTACGTTGATGCCCTTCCGGAAAATTCCGTAGGGAAGGTGGACAGGAAGATCCTCAAGGCCGCGCTGGCCTGAGTGGTCGGGCGGGCAGGGCGGCAGCCGGCCGCAGCGGCGGCAACCCACCATAATCACCCATCCCGCCAACCGACCTCCCTCACCTTCGTGCCCCACCCCACCAGTCCCGCAGCCTCTCCCATCCATGCCGAACTCGTCGCCGTGCTGGCGGCGGTGACCCAGGGCACGCCGCGCGTGCTGACCACGGCGGACGGGCAGTTGCTGCCGGCGGGGCCGTTCGAGGTGGGGCACCGTTCGCTGCAGGCCGGCCTGCGCGCCTGGGTGGAGGAGCAGACCCATCACCCGCTGGGCTACATGGAGCAGCTCTACACCTTTGCCGATGGCGACCGCACCGATGCCAGCGGGGCGCGCGTGATCTCGGTCAGCTACCTGGGGCTGACGCGCGAATCCGCGGACCGCAGCGCGGGGCAGGCCGTCTGGCAGGACTGGTACCGCTACTTTCCCTGGGAAGACTGGCGCGGCGGCGAGCCGGCCCTGCTGCGCTCCCACATCGCTCCGCGCCTGCATGCCTGGATGGCCGAGGCGCGCGGCGCCCAGCGTGCGCTGCGGCGCCAGCGCGCGGACATCGCCTTCGGCCTGGACGGCGGGCCCTGGAACGAGGACATGGTGCTGCAGCGCTACGAACTGCTGTACGAGGCCGGACTGGTGCAGGAGGCGGCCCACCGCGTCCATGGAGCGGCCGCCATGCTGCCCGGCGAGGCCATGCACCACGACCACCGCCGCATCCTGGCCACGGGCATGGCGCGGCTGCGCGCCAAGATCAAGTACCGGCCCGTGGTGTTCGAGCTGATGCCGCCCGAGTTCACGCTGCTGCAGCTGCAGCAGACGGTGGAGGCCCTGGCCGGGCGCGGGCTGCACAAGCAGAACTTCCGCCGCCTGATCGAGCAGCAGGATCTGGTCGAGGAAACCGGCCAGCTCACGGTGGGCTCGGCGGGCCGGCCGGCCAAGCTGTTCCGCTTTCGCAGCGATGTGCTGCTGGAGCGGGCCATCTCCGGCAGCAAGCTGCCCCTGGCCAAGGGCATCGACGGTTCCCCCTGAGCCGCACGGCACTTGCCCGATTGTGACAATGGCTTGACAGCACTTATGCTCGTATCTAGCATAAGTTCCTCGCTCAAGCCCGCAAGGCCGCGCGCCACATTTTTTTGACCTACATATACTCAAAATGAGCATTAATATTGCCAATGCCCTCAGTGCCCGCCTGCCGGTACCGCCGCTGCCCGACCTGATGCTGGAGCCGCTGGTGCGCTCGGCCCTGCTGGAAGACCTGGGCCGCGCGGGCGACCTGACCACGGATGCCATCGTCCCTGCGGACGCACAGGCCGAACTGCGCCTGGTGGCGCGCCAGGAGGGCGTGCTGGCCGGGCTGGACATGGCGCGGCTGGCGTTCCGTGCGCTGGATGCGCAGTCGCGCTTCGAGCCGGTGCTGCGCGATGGCAGCGAACTGGAGCCCGGCCAGGAGATCGCGCGCATCCACGGCAGCGCGCGCGCCATCCTCACCGCCGAGCGCGTGGCGCTCAACTACCTGTGCCACCTGAGCGGCGTGGCCACGGCCACGGCATCGATCGCGCGGGCCATCGCCGACACGGGCGCACGCGTGACCTGCACGCGCAAGACCATGCCGGGCCTGCGTGCGCTGCAGAAATACGCCGTGCGCGTGGGCGGCGGCAGCAACCACCGCTTCGGCCTGGACGATGCCGTGCTGATCAAGGACAACCACATCGCGCTGGCCGGCGGCGTGGCCGAGGCCCTGGCCCGGGCGCGCGCAGGCGTGGGCCACATGGTGCAGATCCAGCTGGAGGTGGACACGCTGGAGCAGCTGGAGGTGGCGCTGTCCCTGGGCGTGGAAGTGGTGCTGCTGGACAACATGGACCTGGACACGCTGCGCACGGCCGTCTCCATGGCGCGCGGGCGCGCGGTGACCGAAGCCTCGGGCCGCATCACGCCCGAGACGGCGCGCGCCGTGGCCGAGACCGGCGTGGACCAGATCGCCGTGGGCTGGATCACGCACAGCGCCCGGGTTCTCGACATCGGCCTCGACACCTGAGGACTCGGTCATGGCATTTTCTTTGCGCGGGCGGAGACTCTGGACGCTGGCGGCCTGCGCGCTGCTGGCTGGCGCATCGGGGCTGTGGCTGGCGGCGCCGGGCAAGGCCGGCACGCGCCTGGAGCGGCCCATCACCATCGTCGTGACCTTTCCGCCGGGCGGCGGCACGGACCTGCTGGCGCGGCGACTGGGCGAGCAGCTGCAGCAGCGCCTGGGCCAGCCCGTGGTGGTGGAGAACCGGCCCGGCGCCAGCGGCAACATCGGCGCCCATGCCGTGGCCCAGGCCGCGGCGGACGGCAGCACCTTGCTGATGGCCAACAGCTCGTTCGCCATCAACCCCGGTGTCTACGAGCGCCTGGACTTCGATCCGCGCAAGGACTTCACGGCGGTGTTCAACGCGGGCTCCATCGCCTCGGTGCTGGTCGTGCCTGCGGACAGCGCGCTGCAGACGCTGGAGGATGCGCTGGCCCAGGCGCGCCAGGAACGGCCGCTGCTGTTCGCCTCCTGCGGCAACGGCACGCCCCAGCACCTGGCCGGCGAGATGCTGGCCCGGGAGGCGAAGCGCTTTGTGCAGCATGTGCCCTACAAGGGCTGCGGCCCGGCCATCACGGCCGTGGCGGCAGGCCAGGTGGCGGCGGGCATGGTCACGGCCAGCAGTGCTGCGGCCATGATCGCTGCAGGCCGCGTGCGCGCCCTGGCCGTCACGGCGCCGCAGCGACTGCCGCAGCTGACCGGCGTTCCCACGGTGGCCGAGCGCGGCCTGCCGGGCTTTGCGGTGGAGCAGTGGCATGGCCTTCTGGCACCTGCCGCCACGCCCCGGGCCACGGTGCAGGCATTGCATGACACGCTGGAGCAGGCGCTGGCCGATCCCGCCGTCAGCGCTGGCTTGCGCGACCAGGGCTACACCCTGGCGCGGCAGACACCGGGCCAATTCCAGGCGCTGATCGCGGCCGACATCGACCGCTATGCCGCCGTGACCCGGGCGCTGGGCCTGAAGGCCGATTGAAGGCCGATTGAGGGCCAATTGAGTGGCCGACTGGCGACTTACTGCATGAACCAGCCGTGGCTGACCACCAGCGACTGGCCGGTCAGCGCATTGCTGGGAAAGCCCGCGAACAGCAGGGCCACGCGGGCCACGTCCTCGGTGGTGGTGAACTCGCCGTCCACGGTTTCCTTGAGCATCACGTTCTTGATGACCTCGTCCTCGCTGATGCCCAGCGTGCGGGCCTGCTCGGGAATCTGCTTGTCCACCAGCGGCGTGCGCACGAAGCCCGGGCAGATCACATTGGCGCGCACGCCGTGCTTGGCGCCTTCCTTGGCCACGGTCTTGGCCAGCCCGATCAGGCCGTGCTTGGCCGTGACATAGGGCGCCTTGAGCAGCGAGGCCTCCTTGGAGTGCACCGATCCCATGTAGATAACGCTGCCGCCGCGGCCCTGCGCATACATGTGCTTGAGGCAGGCGCGCGTGGTGAGGAAGGCGCCGTCCAGGTGGATGGCCAGCATCTTCTTCCAGTCGGCAAAGCTGAATTCCTCCACCGGATGCACGATCTGTATCCCGGCATTGCTGACCAGGATGTCGATGCCGCCGAAGGCCCGGGCGGCCTCCTCGACCGAGGCGTTGACCTGGGCCTCGTCGGTCACGTCCACGGCCACGCCCATGGCCTGCGCTCCCGTGGCGCGCAGCTCGGCCGCCGTGGCGTCGGCTGCCTCCTTGTTGAGGTCGGCAATGACGATGCGCGCGCCTTCGCTGGCGAACAGCGTGGCGATCTCCTTGCCGATGCCGCTGGCCGAGCCGGTGATGAAGGCGACCTTGTCCTTGAGTTGCATGGTGAGTCTTTCCTGGAGAGTGGATGAAACAGGCCGGTGTCCATCTTCGGCGCGGCCGGCCGCGTGCCCTTGTCGGCGCAGGGACCAGTCTGGCGCCGGTTTCTTAGACGAAACTGAGTCGGCAGGCCCGGCTCCCCAGTGTTGGCAGCCCGCAAGTCATGGCCGTGACGGCCGGCCCTTCAGGGCGCGGCGGCCTCGCGGTGCCGGGGCTGCTGGAACAGCTCACAGACCAGTTCGCGCAGCCAGCGCTTGGCCGGTTCCTGCTCGAAGCGCCAGCTCCAGTGCAGCGACACGTCAAAGCGGTGATCGGGCAGGTCGGCATCGCGCACCGCATAGCCGCCGCGCTCGACAAAGCCGGCCGCGATCTCGGCCGGCATGATCACCGCCAGGTCGGTCTTGCCCACGATGGAGGGCACGGCCATGAAATGCGCGGCCGACAGGCGGATGCGCTCATCGAGCCGCAGCGCCTGCAGGATGCGCAGCGTCTCCGAATGCGAGCGCACGGCCGCGAAATCCAGCTGGCGCAGCGTGGCCAGCGCCAGTGGCGCGCCTTCGGGCAGGTGCGCCAGCGCGGGGTGGCCGCTGCGCAGCAGCACGCCGTAGTGGTCGGACAGCAGCACGGTCTGCCGGGTCCGCGTGCCACCCGGCAGAAAGCCGATGGCGATGTCCAGCGTGCCCCGGTCCAGCGCATCGGCAATGCCGTCCAGCGGCATGGGCAGGGTCTCCAGCTGCACATGCGGGGCGCGCTGGTGCAGCGCCTGCATCAGCGGCGGCAGAAAGCGCGCCTCGCCGATGTCGCTCAGGTGGATGCGAAAGCGCTGGCGCGCCTGCAGCGGCTCGAAGCTCTGGGCCTCGGACATGGCGACTTCGAGCACCTCCAGCGCCTGGCGCACGGCCAGCGCCAGGCGCTCGGCACGCGGCGTGGGGCGCACGCCTGCGTGCGCGCGCTCGAACAGCGGATTGCCCAGCAGCAGGCGCAGCCGCGTCACGGCCTGGCTGGCGGCGGGCTGGGACATGCCCAGCTCCTCGGCCGCGCGGCTGACGCTGCAGTGGCGGTACACGGCGTCAAAGACGCGCAGCAGGTTGAGGTCCAGGTTCTTGATATCCATTTGGTGAATATCTCTTAGATGGTTTATTCAATTGCTGGAAATCATAAGCGCCTGCACCATGGGCACCGACTTCCATGGCCACCGCGCGGCACGCACCGGGCGGCTGGCCCATTTCCCAGGAGACCCCATCTTGCAAGCACCCACCACACCGCGCAGCCAGCCCGCCCAGGCATCCTCTTCCACCGCGACCTCCACCGCGACCTACACCGTGCGCCATGCCGTGATCGCCATGCTGCGCGAGCTGGGCATGACGCGCATCTTCGGCAACCCGGGCTCGACCGAGCTGCCGCTGTTCCGCGACTACCCCGAAGACTTCTCCTATGTGCTGGGCCTGCAGGAAACCGTCGTCGTGGGCATGGCCGACGGCCACGCCCAGGCCACGCGCAATGCCAGCTTCGTGAACCTGCATTCGGCTGCGGGCGTGGGCCACGCCATGGCCAACATCTTCACGGCCTTCAAGAACCGCACGCCCCTGGTGATCACGGCGGGCCAGCAGGCGCGCTCGCTGCTGCAGTTCGACCCCTTTCTGCACTCCAACCAGGCCGCCGAGCTGCCCAAGCCCTATGTGAAGTGGAGCTGCGAGCCCGCGCGCGCCGAAGACGTGCCCCAGGCGCTGGCGCGCGCCTACTACATCGCCATGCAGGAGCCGCGCGGCCCCGTGCTGGTCTCCATTCCCGCCGATGACTGGGACAAGCCGGCCGAGCCCGTCACGCTGCGCCATGTGGGCTTCGAGACGCGGCCCGATCCGCGCACGCTGGACCTCATCGGCGATGCGCTGGACACCGCGCGTGCCCCGGCCCTGGTCGTGGGCGCGGCCGTGGACCGGGCCCAGGGCTGGGATGCCGTGGTCGCGCTGGCCGAGCGCCACCAGGCCCGCGTCTTCGTAGCCCCCATGAGCGGGCGCTGCAGCTTCCCCGAGGACCATCCCCTGTTCGCCGGCTTCCTGCCCGCCATGCGCGAGCGCATCGTGCAGCTGCTGTCCGGCCATGACGTGGTCTTCGCCGTGGGCGCGGCCGCCTTCACCTACCACGTGGAAGGCGAGGGCCCGCACATCCCCGAAGGCACGGCGCTCTACCAGCTGATCGAGGACCCGGCCATTGCCGCCTGGGCCCCCGTGGGCACGGCTGCCGTGGGCAATGTGCGCATGGGCGTGGAGGAGCTGCTGCAGCGCCCCGCACCCGCACCGCGCCAGGCGCCCGCACCCCGGCCCGCAGCGCCCGTGCCGGCCGCGCCCGCCGCAGGCGAGCGCATGTCGGTGGCCTTTGCCATGCACACGCTGGCCCAGGTGCGCGACCGCCACAGCATCGTGGTGGAAGAGGCGCCCAGCTCGCGCTCCACCATCCAGACCTACCTGCCCATCTTCCACTCGGGCACCTTCTACACCATGTGCAGCGGCGGCCTGGGTCACAGCATGCCGGCCGCCGTGGGCGTGGCGCTGGCGCAGCCCGAGGCCAAGGTGGTCGCCGTCATCGGCGACGGCTCGGCCATGTACGCCATACAGGCCCTCTGGAGCGCAGCCCAGCTGCGCCTGCCCATCAGCTTCGTGATTCTCAAGAACCGCCGCTATGCGGCGCTGCAGGACTTCGCCCATGTCTTCGGCTACCGCGAGGGCGAGAAGGTCGAGGGCACGGAACTGCCCGACATCGACTTCGTGGCGCTGGCCCGGGGCCAGGGCTGCGACGGCGTGCATGTGGAGAACGCGGCCGAGCTGGCCGATGTGCTGGCCCGCGCGCTGGCCCATCCCAAGCCCATCGTGGTCGAAGTCGAGGTCGCCTGAGCGCAGGCCCCGGGACAGGAGACAAAGCCATGGAAAACAAAAGAAGCATAGGCATCCTCGGCGCAGGCGCCATGGGCACCCTGTTCGGGGCGCGGCTGGCCCGCATCGGCCTGGACGTGACCCTGGTCGACGTGAACGACGAACTGCTGCAGGCCCTGAACCGCGATGGCGCGCGCTGCCACACCGATGAGGGGCTGCTGCAGGCCCGCGTGCATGCCGCGCGGGCCGAGCAGCTCACGGCAGGGCCCGCGCTGTGGCTGGTCTTCACCAAGTCGGCCCATACGCGGGCAGCGCTGCAGGGCATTGCCCATCTCATCGGGCCGGACACGCATTTCCTGAGCCTGCAAAACGGCATAGGCCATGCCGACGTGCTGCGCGAGCGGGTGCCGGCCGAGCGCATCGCCGTGGGCGTGACCACCTGGCCTGCGCGCGTGATGTCGCCGGGCGAGGTGAGCTCCATGGGGCAGGGCGGCATCCGCTTCATGCCTTGCGACGGCCAGCGCAGCGCGGTCTTCGACCTGCTGGCGGAAGACCTCAACCGCGCAGGCATGCATTGCCGCATCGACCCGCAGGTGCAGGAGGCCATCTGGGAAAAGCTGGCCTTCAATGCCGCCTTCAACGGCGTGTGCGCCGTGACGCGCCAGACCGTGGACGGACTGGCCAATCCGCAGGGCGAGGCCCTGCTGCAGCGCGTGCTGGACGAGGTGCTGTCCGTCGCCCATGCCCATGGCGTCGCCGCCAGCGCCGAGCGCGTGGGTGCGGCCGTGCGCGATGCGCTGGACCACCACCGGGGCCACCAGCCCTCGATGCTGCAGGACCTGCTGGCCGGTCGTGCCACCGAGACGGGCGCCATCCACGGCGCCGTGCTGCAGGTGGCCGACCGCCTGGGCATTGCCGTGCCCGTGACGCGCACGCTGCACGCACTGGTCAGCCTGTCCGAGAACGCGGGCGCTGTCGCACCGCGCTGAACGCGCTCAAGGCAAAACGAGCCACTACAAGAAGGAGACAAGATGCTGCGCAGACAAGCACTCAAGGCCGCATTGGCCATAGGCACCCCGCCCCTGCTGGGCATGGGCACGGCACACGCCCAGACCGGCAAGCCCGTCGAATGGGTGGTGGGCTTTGCCGCAGGCGGCGGCTCGGACGCCGTGGCGCGCACCGTGGGCGAGTCCTTTGGCAAGGCCCTGGGCCGCACCGTGGTCGTCATGAACAAGCCCGGGGCCGGCACCAACATCGCCGCCGAATACGCGGCGCGCACGCGCGAGCTGGGCAGCCTGGTCTTCACGGCCGACTTCGCCACGCTGGCGGCCAATCCCCACCTGTTTCGCAAGCTGGCCTACAACGCCGAGAAGGACTTCGTGCCCATCGGCCTGCTGGCGCGTTTCCCGCTGTTCCTCGTGGTCGGCAACCAGCTGCCGGTGCACAACCTGCAGGAGTTCACGCAGTGGGTGAAGGCCCAGCCAGGCCCCGTCAGCTACGGCAGCCCGGGCCTGGGCACGCCCCACCACCTGGCCACCGAACTGCTGTCGCAGCGCCTGGGCGTGAAGATGTCCCATGTGCCCTATCGCGGCGCGGGGCCGGCCCTGATCGATGTGATCGGCGGCCAGATCCCCTTCATGCTGGCCGACAGCGCGGCGGCGGCCCAGCACATTGCGGCCGGCAAGCTGCGCGTCATCGGCGTGGCCAGCGCCGAGCGGCTCAAGAGCCACCCGGGCGTGCCCACGCTGGCCGAGCAGGGCGTGAAGGATTTCGAGGCCCATGCATGGCAGGGCCTGGTGGCACCCGCAGGCACGGACGACGCCACCGTACAGGCCTGGTCCGTGGCGCTGCAGCAGGCGCTGCGCTCGCCTGCCGTGCTGGCGCGTTTCGAGGCGCTGTCGCTGGAGCCGCTGCCCGGCACGCCTGCGCAGATGCGTGACTACTGGCGCAGCGAAAGCCGGCGCTGGGGCCAGGTCATCGAGTCGGCGGGCATACGGCTGGATTGACCGTTGCGCCGCTGCGCCGCTGCTGCTTCAGGCGCCCTCACCGTTTTCAAGAACTCATAACCCAAGGAGACATAGCTCATGCACAAGACAACCCCCTTCAGCCGCTGGCGCCGCCTGGGCCTGCTGGCCCTGCTGGGCGCGACGGCCTCGGTCCCTGCGCTGGCGCAGAAGGCCGGCGACAAATGGCCCGAGCGCCCCGTGCGCCTGGTCGTGAACTTCGCGCCCGGCGGCGCGGCCGATGTGCTGGCGCGCGCCATCACGCCCACCATGTCCCAGGTGCTGGGCCAGTCGGTGGTGGTGGACAACAAGCCCGGCGCAGGCGGCAACATCGGCATCAGCGAGACCGTGCGCGCACCCAAGGATGGCTACACGCTGCTGCTCAGCTCGGGCGGGGCCATCACCATCAACCCGATGATCTACAGCAAGCTGGCCTTCAATCCCGAAAAGGACTTGACGCCCGTGGCTGCCGTGGCGCGCGTGCATGTGTTCCTGGAGACCAATCCCGCCGTGCCGGCCACCAACGTGGCCGACTTCATCAAGCACCTGAAGGCCAACCCCGGCAAGCTGTCCTACGGCTCGCCGGGCCAGGGCAGCTCGCCCCATTTGGCCGGCGAGATGTTCAAGCGCATGGCCGGTGTCGATGCCGTGCACGCCCCCTACAAGGGCGCGGGCCCGGCGCTCAGCGACGTGCTCAGCGGGCAGCTGCAGTTCTGGTTCGACCCGGGTCCGGGCCTCAAGCAGGTGGAGGCCGGCAAGCTGCGCCTGCTGGCCATCGGCAGCCCGCACCGCTCGCCGCAGTACCCCAACGTGCCCACGCTGGCCGAAAGCGGCCTGCCGGGCTTTGATGCGGACACGCTGTTCGGCATCTACGCGCCCACGGGCACGCCCGAATCGGTGATCGAGGCCGTTCGCACTGCCGTGGCCAAGGCGCTGCAGCAAAAGAACGTCAACGACGTCATCCTCACCCTGGGCGCCACGCCCGCGCCCCTGAGCCGCAAGGCCTTCATCGACCACCACGCCACCGAGCGCGAGCGCTTCGGCGAACTGGTGAAAGCCATCGGCCTGAAAGTGGACTGAGCTTTCCCGCAGGCCATCGCCCGCAAGCCGCCCGCTCCGCGCTGGCGGCTTTTTGCTTTCCGGTCCGGGCCGGGCCAGGCCGAGGGGGCCTTGTGCCGGCCATCTTCTATACGAAGGTATATCCCGCATCCACCAATGAACAGGCCAGCCTTCCCAACAAAGGCTGGCCGCAGGCACTTTCGCCTTTGATAATTCCGGGCACATATTGCACTGCAGCAAACAGGGCTCCCGGCCTGCACGGGGACTGCGCCACCCACACGCAAAGGAGTACCCCATGGACCCCGATCCTGATTCCGATCCCGATCCTGCCAGGCGCTGCCGCGCCGCCCCTTTCCGTCTTTCCCTTCTTCCATTTCTTGATCTGCCCGGACCTGGGCGGAGGCCTGTGATCGCCTGAAGGGGCGAGAGGTCTGCGCGGGTCCGTGGCACCCGGAGACCTCAGGATGACCCGCTTTCTCGCTTCTGAACGACCAGGCCGACCCCATGGCCAACCACATGGCCGACCCCATGACCGACTCCATGGCCTGCACCAGCGCCATCCCTTGCTGGCGGCTGCATGGCCTGTGGGCGGGCTGCTGATCAGCGTGGCCATGGCCGCCTGCAACGGCCCGGCCGAAACCCAGGCTGCAGCGGCACCCCCCGCCACCGCCGCCCCGCAGCCCGCCCCCGTGCGCCGCGAAGGCAACCTCATCGTGGTGCCCGAAGGCTCGCCGCTGCGCGAGCGCCTGCAGGTGGCCGAGATCGCCCTGCAGCCGCTGCAGACCCGCCTGTCGGCCCCCGCCACCATCGAGGCCGAGCCTGAAAAGCTGGTCCGCATCACGCCGCCGGTGGCGGGCCGCCTGGTGCGCCTGCACCACCAGCTGGGCGATGCGGTGAAGGCCGGCGATGCGCTGATCACCATGGACTCCTCCGAGATCTCCAGCGTGCGTGCCGAGCACGCCAAGTCCCAGGCCGCGCTGCTGCACGCGCGCCAGGAATTCGACCGCCAGAAGCTGCTGTTCGATGCCGAGATCGCCGCGCGCAAGGACTACGAGGCCGCGCAGCAGTCGCTGGCCGCCGCGGGGGCCGATGCGCGCGCCGCCTCCGACCACCTGTCCCAGCTGGGTGCGGCCGTGCAGGAAGGCTCGCGCGGCAGCTACGTGGTCAAGTCGCCCATCAGCGGGCGCGTGGTCGAGATGGCGGGCTCGCAGGGCGGCTACTGGAACGATGTGAATGCCTCCGTCATGACCGTGGCCGACCTGCGCAAGGTCTGGCTCAGCGCCAGCGTCAGCGAGCGCGACCTGGCCCATGTGGACGTGGGCCAGCAGGCCCACATCGCCCTGGCCGCCTATCCCGACCTGCAGCTGCAGGGCCGCGTGCAGTACGTGGGCGAGCTGGTGGACACCGCCACGCGCAGCGTCAAGGTGCGAGTGGCCGTGGACAACCCCGAAGGGCGGCTGCGCCCCGGCATGTTTGCGCGCGTGGGCTTCGACGCCCCGGCGCGCCAGGCCGTGATGGTGCCGGCCGCGGCCCTGCTGCAGGGCCAGGTCAGCACGCGCGTCTTCGTGGACAAGGGCGGCTGGCGCTTCGAGCCGCGCGACGTGCAGGTCGGCGCGCAGCAGGACGGCCAGGCCGAGATCCTCTCGGGCCTGGCGGCCGGCGAGCGCGTGGTGGTCAACGGGGGAGTGCTGCTGCAATGATCGAGCGCATCGTCAACATCGGCTTTTCGCGCCGCGGCGTGGTCTGGCTGGTCTTTTGCTTCGCGGCCCTGTATGGCGTGTTCAGCTGGAAGCAGCTGCCGCTGGAGGCCTATCCCGACATCGCCGACGTGACCTCGCAGATCGTCACCCAGGTGCCAGGCCTGGCGGCCGAGGAGATAGAGCAGCAGATCACCATCCCGCTGGAGCGCGCCCTGCTGGCCACGCCCGGCATGCACGTGCTGCGCTCGCGCAGCCTGTTCGCGCTGTCCCTGATCACCGTGGTCTTCGAGGACGGCGTGGACGGCTACTGGGCGCGCCAGCGCCTGAAGGAGCGCATCGACGAGGTCACGCTGCCCTATGGTGCCCGCGCCGGGCTGGACCCCTACAGCTCGCCCACGGGCGAGGTCTACCGCTACACGCTGGAGAGCCCCGTGCGCAGCCTGCGCGAGCTGTCCGAGCTGCAGCAGTGGGTGGTGATCCCGCGCCTGAAGAAGGCCCAGTCCGTGGTGGACGTGACCAACTTCGGCGGCCTGACCACGCAGTTCATGCTGGAGCTGGACCCGGCGCGGCTGCTGCAGTACGGGCTGGCGCTGTCCCAGGTGATCGAGGCCATCAATGCCAACAACGCCAGCGGCGGCGGCAGCGTCATCGACCGGGGCGATGTCTCCTATGTGGTGCGTGGCGTGGGCCTGCTGGGCTCGCTGGACGACATGGGCAACGTGGTCGTCAAGACCACGGACAGCGGCACGCCCGTGCTGGTCAAGGACCTGGGGCGGCTGACCTACGGCAACGTGGAGCGGCGCGGCATCCTGGGCAAGGACGGCAACTCCGACACCCTGCAGGGCATCGTGCTGCTGCTCAAGGGCTCCAACCCCTCGCAGGCGCTGGAGGGCATCCACGCCGCCGTGGAGGAGCTCAACGGCAAGCTGCTGCCGCCCGACGTGAAGGTCGTGCCCTACCTGGACCGCACCACGCTGATCGAGCGCACCACCCACACCGTGGGCAAGACCCTGGCCGAAGGCCTGATCGTCGTCACCCTGGTGCTGCTGGTCTTCCTGGGCAGCCCGCGCGCGGCGCTGATCGTGGCGCTGACCATTCCCATGGCGTTGCTGCTGGCCTTCATCTTCATGCACCACGCGAAGATTCCGGCCAACCTGCTGTCGCTGGGCGCCATCGACTTCGGCATCCTGGTGGATGGCGCCGTGGTCGTGGTCGAGAACATCCTGCGGCGCCGCGAGGCCGACCAGAACCGGCCGCTCACGCCCAGGGACGCCATCACGGCCACGCTGCAGGTGGCGCGGCCCATCTTCTTCGGCATGTGCGTGATCGCGGCCGCCTACCTGCCGCTGTTCGCCTTCGAGCGCATCGAGTACAAGCTGTTCTCGCCCATGGCCAGCGCCGTGGGCGCGGCCCTGGTCGGGGCGCTGGCCGTGGCCCTGCTGCTCACGCCGGCCCTGGCCTGGCTGGCCTTCCGCAGGCCGCGCAAGATCTTCCACAACCCCGTGCTGCACCGGCTGGGCGTGGGCTATGACCGCTTCCTGGGCGTGGCCGTGGGCCGCGTGCGCTGGCTGGCGGGGGCCGTGGCGGCATCGCTGCTGGCGCTGGGCGTGCTGGCGGGCACCATGGGCCGCGACTTCCTGCCGTACCTGGACGAAGGCTCCATCTGGCTGCAGGTGCAGATGCCGCCCGGCATCACGCTGGACAAGGCGCGCGACATGGCCGACGCGCTGCGCAGCGCCGCGCTGGAGTTCCCCGAGGTCTCCTACATCGTCACCCAGACCGGGCGCAACGATGACGGCACCGACTACTGGACGCCCTCGCACATCGAGGCCAGCGTGGGCCTGCATCCCTATGGCGAATGGAAGTCGGGCCTGACCAAGCAGCAACTGATCGCGAAGATGGCCGCGCGCTTCGACCAGCTGCCCGGCTACTCCGTGGGCTTCATGCAGCCCATGATCGACGGCGTGCAGGACAAACTGTCCGGCGCGCACAGCGACCTCACGGTAAAGGTCTTCGGCCAGGACCTGGCCGAAGACCGGCGCGTGGCCGATGCGCTGGTGGCCGTGCTGGAGAAAGTGCCCGGCGCGGCCGATGTGGCCGTGGACGTGGAGCCGCCGCTGCCCAACCTGCGCATTGCGCTGGACCGCGCCGCTGCCGCGCGCTACGGCATCAATGCCTCCGAGGTGGCGCAGCTCATCTCCACCGGCGTGGGCGGGGCCTCCATCGGCCAGCTGTACGTGGGCGAGCGCAGCTACGACATGGCCGTGCGCTTCACGCCCGACACGCGCAGCAGCCCCGAGGCCATCGGCGCGCTGCGCCTGTCGGCCGCCAATGGCGCCCAGGTGCCGCTGGCCGACGTGGCGCGCATCACTACCACCGTGGGCCAGAGCGTCATCGTGCGCGAGGGCGGCGAGCGCCACATCCTCGTCAAGCTCAATGTGCGCGGCCGCGACCTGGCGGGCTTCCTCAAGGATGCGCACACCGCCATCGACCAGCACCTGGACTACGACCGCCAGAAGCTGCACATCGAGTGGGGCGGCCAGTTCGAGAACCTGCAGCGTGCCGAGGCGCGGCTGCTCATGATCCTGCCGCTGACGCTGGGCATCATGCTGGTGCTGCTGTTCGGCGAGTTCGGCAACATGCGCCAGCCGCTGCTGGTGCTGGGCGTGGTGCCGCTGGCCATGATCGGCGGCTTTGCGGGCCTGCACCTGCGCGGCATGACGCTCAACGTCTCCAGCGCCGTGGGCTTCATCGCGCTGTTCGGCGTGGCCGTGCTCTCGGGCGTGCTCATGGTCTCGCAGATCAACCGGCTGCGCCGCGAGGACGGCCTGGGCCTGCGCGAAGCCGTGCTCGAAGGCGCCTCCAGCCGCATGCGCCCCGTGCTGATGACGGCCACCGTCGCCGCCTTCGGCCTCACGCCGGCCATGCTGGCCACGGGCCTGGGCAGCGACGTGCAGCGGCCCCTGGCCACGGTCGTGGTCTGCGGCCTGTTCAGCGCCACCTTGCTGACCCTGCTGCTGCTGCCCAACCTCTACTACGTGATCGAGGCCCGTGCCGCCAGCGCGGCCGAGCGCCGCCAGCGCCGCGCCGCTGAACGCGGTGAGAGCGGCGATCCGGATGCCGCCGAGGACGAGGGCGGGCATCGCACCGCAACGAGCCAACCCCATTGATGCGAGTCGCCATGCAAACCACCCCTTTCTTCCCCAGGCAGGCCCTGGCCCTGCTGCTGTGCCTTAGCGCCGCAGCCCAGGCGCAGACGGCGCCGTCCGCCGTTGCAGCCACAGCAACTGCAACAGCAACTGCAACTGCAACTGCAACGGCGGCACCTGCCGGCCTGCGCTTTTCCGACTACCTCAACGCCGTGGAGCAGCACAGCCCGCTGCTGCGCTCGGAGGAGCAGGGCGTGGAATCCGCGCGTGCCGGCATCGGCATCGCCGGCATACGCCCCGACCCCAGCCTCACGCTGGGCGCCTCGCGCGAGCAGGTGCGCACCGGCCAGCCCCGGCCCACCACGCGCAACTACGAGATCAGCATGGAGCTGGAGACGGGCGGCAAGCGCGCCGCGCGCATCCAGTCCGCACGCAGCCAGGTGCGCCTGTCCGAGGCCGGCCTTGAAGGCGTGCGCAGCCAGCTGTTCTCCGATGCCGCCCAGGACTACACCCAGGCCTGCCGCGACTCGCTGGCGCTGGAGCGCAAGCAGCAGACGCTGAAGGCGCTGGGCGATGTGGTGCAGGCCAACGAGCTGCGGCGCAAGGCCGGCGACATCGGCGGCGTGGAATGGCTGCAGTCGCGCGTGGAGCGCGACCGCTTCCAGGCCGAGGTGGTGCAGGCGCGCGCCGAGGCGCAGACCGCGCGGCTGGCACTGTCCGTCCCGCTGGGGCGCCGCCTGTCCGAAGTCTTTGCCAGCGACACGCTGCAATGCGGCTTCATGGAATTGGCCGAAGACTCGGGGCTGGAGGATGCCGATGCCCTGGTCGCCCAGGCGCTGCAGTCGCGCGCCGAGGTGCGCATCGCCCAGGCGGCGCTCGAGCATGCGCGCGACAACGCGGGCCTGGCCCGGGCCAACCGCTGGGTCAATCCCACGCTGGCCGTGGGCATGGCCGCCGTGCCGTCCACGGCGGCCGGCACCGATGCCCAGGGCAATCCCTTCGATGGCGGCGGGCGCTCGCGCACGCTGTCGGTCTCGGTCAGCGTGCCGCTGCCGCTGTCGCGCCTGGACCGGGGCGATCTGGTGCAGGCCGAGGCGGCCGTGACCCAGGCCATGCTGGCCCTGCAGCAGGCCCAGAACCGGGCCGAGGCCGATGTGCGCGGCGCGCGCTTTCGCCTGACCGCCGCGCGCGAGAACGTGCAGCGCTACCGCGACGGCGTGCTGCGCGATGCGCAGCGCGTGCTCGAGGGCATACGCCTGTCCTACCGGCATGGCGAGGCTTCGCTGCTGGAGCTGCTGTCCGCCCAGCGCTCGGCCGACGACGCCTACCTGGGATCGCTGGAGGCAGAGACCGAGCTGGCCAAGGCCACGGTGGAGCTGCAGCTGAGCGTGGGCCGCCGGCCCGCCCTCTGATCGCGGGAGGGCAGGGCATCTTGCGACACAATCGACACGCCTTCACCGCAGCCATTGCCGCCCTGCACGCCATGACCACCGCTCTGCGCCGCTTTCCCCATTGGCCCCGGGCCCTGATCCTGGCGGCCATGGGCATCGCCATGGCCGCGATCTTCGCGCTGGACACGCTGACCGACTACGCCGTGGCGGCCGCCGTGTTCCATACCGCCATCATCCTGGTGGCGGTGCGCTGGTTCAGCCCGCGCGTGGTCATCGGCCTCACGGCGCTGTGCATCGTGCTGACCCTGGCCAGCTTTGCGCTCACGCCTGCCGGTGCCTATCGCACCGGACTGATCAACATGGTGATCAGCATCCTGGCCATTGCCATCACGGCCTATCTGGGCCTGAAGATGGTGGCGGCCCAGAACGCGGCCCATGAGGCGCGCACCCAGCTGATGCGCATCACCCAGACCACCAGCCTGGGGCAGTTGACGGCCTCCATCGCCCATGAGGTCAACCAGCCGCTGGCGGCCATCGTCACCAGCGGCAATGCCTGCCAGCGCTGGCTGGCCCAGGACCCGCCCAACCTCGCCAAGGCCGGCCAGGCGCTGGAGCGCATCCTGGGCGATGCGCAGCGCGCCAGCGATGTCATTGCCCGCATCCGCAGCATGGCGCGCGGCGAGGCGCCCAGCCGCCAGTCCTTCGACCTCAACGACGCCGTGCGCGAGATGGCGCGCCTGTCGGATGCCGAGCTGGACCGGCGCGGCGTGGCCCTGGACCTGCAACTGGCGCCTGCGCTGCAGCCGGCCTGGGCCGACCGCGTGCACATCCAGCAGGTGCTGGCCAACCTGCTGATCAATGCCATGGATGCCATGCAGGGCACGCCGGCCGCGCAGCGGCGCATCACCGTCACCACCCAGGCCCTGGGCCAGCAACTGGTGCTGACCGTGGCCGATGCGGGCGAAGGCCTGTCGCCACTGGCCCGCACCCACCTGTTCGATGCCTTCTGGACCACCAAGCCCGACGGCATGGGCCTGGGCCTGAACATCTGCCGCCACATGGCCGAGGCCAACGGCGGCCGCATCTGGGCCACGGACCGCGAGGACATGCGCGGCGGCACGGTCTTTCACATCACCATTGCCTGCGCCCCGGCCACGGGCGACAGGTCTTCCACGGGATTGCGCCATGGCTGAAACCTCCACGGCCGAAGCCGAGGCACTTGTCTACATCGTCGATGACGACGCCTCGGTGCGCGCCGCCATCGAGGACCTGCTGGCCTCGGTGGGCCTGTGCGTGCGCGCCTTCGGCGCCACGCGCGAGTTTCTGGACCACTGGCAGCGGCAGCCGCCCGCGGGGCCTGCATGCCTGGTGCTGGATATCCGCATGCCGGGCCAAAGCGGCATGGACTTCCGGCGCCAGATGCTGGAGATGGGCCTGAAGCTGCCCACCATCTTCATCACCGGCCATGGCGACATTCCCATGAGCGTGGAGGCCATGAAGACCGGCGCCATCGAGTTCCTGACCAAGCCCTTTCGCGACCAGGACCTGCTGGACGCCATACAGCAGGGCATTGCCCTGGACCGCCAGCGCCGCGCGCTGGACGCCGGCGAACAGGCGCTGCGCGCCTGCTGGCAATCGCTTTCGCCGGGCGAGCAGGACGTGGTCGTGGGCGTGGTGCGCGGCCTGCTGAACAAGCAGATCGCGGCAGACCTGGGCGTGAGCGAAATCACGGTGAAGGTGCGGCGTGGCCAGGCCATGCGCAAGATGCAGGTGCGCACGCTGGCCGACCTGGTGCGTGCGCTGGAGCGGCTGGATATCCGCTGAGGTGTCCTGGCAGGCCGGGCGCAGGCCAGGGGCAGGCCTGCCGCAACGCTTCAGTGGGCGTGGCCGTGCGCCGGTGCCTGCGCAGGCCCGCTCGCGGCACTGGCGGCATCCAGCGCCAGGAAGTGGTGGACCACGGGCCGCTCGGGGCCGATATGAAAGCGCAGCGCCTGGGCCTGCAGATCGGCATCGGCCTTGGACACGCGCTGGTGCTGGCGCAGATGCTCGGCCCAGGACTCCACCAGGAACCACTCGATCACCCGGCCCGGCTCGCCCGTGTGCTCGGCAATGCCCCAGGCATAGGCGCCGTCGCGCCGCCGCTCGCGCGCCACATGCTGCATGGCCTCGATGAAGGCTGGCAGGTCGTCGCGGCGCACCTGGTACTCCACCTGGATCATCACCGGGCCACGGTCATGGGCCACGGGTTCGGCCAGCAGCGGCTCGGGCCAGTGGTTGGAGGCCTGCAGGTCCGCCTCGCCCGTGGGCAGCTTGATGCGGTGGAACACCAGCGAGATCGCCACCAGGCCCGCCGCGCCGATCAGCAGCGCCGTGGGAATGCCCACGCCCTGTGCAAACAGCCCCCAGGCCAGGCTGCCGCCCGCCATGGCGCCGTTGAACACCATCAGGTAGATGGCCAGTCCCCGGCCGCGCACCCAGTTGGGCAGCACCGCCTGGGCCACGCCGTTGAGCGTGGTCAGCGCAATGATCCAGCCCAGGCCCAGCACCAGCATCAGCAGCACGGCGGCCCATTGCGGCGGCGCGGTGGACAGCGCGGCCATCACGGCGGCGCTGAGCACGGAGGACAGCAGCACCAGGCCATCGGCATCCAGCCTTTTGCGCAGGCGCGGCAGCAGCAGGGCGCCCAGGATGGCGCCTGCGCCCACGGCGCCCAGCATCACGCCGTAAAAGCCTGCCGAGCCGCCCAGCATGCGCCGCGCCACCAGCGGCAGCAGGGCCCAGACCGAGCTGGCGAAGAGGAAGAACACGGCGGCGCGCAGCAGCACCACATGCAGCTCGCGGCTGGAGCGGGCATAGCGCAGGCCTGCGCGGAAGGCGCCGAAGAACTGCTCGTTCAGGGCCGAGGCCTCGGCCTTGGGGCGCTTCCACCAGACCAGCGCGGCGATCACGAACACATAGCTGGCCACGTCCGCGCCATAGGCCGCCGCCGCGCCGAAGCTGGCCAGCAGCAGGCCGCCAGCCGCAGGGCCCAGGGCGCGTGCGATGTTGATGCCCAGCGAGTTCAGCGCCACCGCGTTCTTGAGGTCGCTACGCGGCACCAGCTCGGGCACGATGGACTGCCAGGTCGGCCCCATCAGCGCCGCGCCTATGCCGCCCACGAAGGTCAGCGCCACCAGGTACTCCACGGTCAGCGTATTGGTGCGGGCCAGCAGCAGCAGGCTGGCGCTGACGGCGGCCAGCAGGATCTGGATGCCGATCAGGAAGCGTCGGCGGTCCAGGATGTCCGACAGCACACCGGCCGGAATCGCCAGCAGGAAGATGGGCAGCGTGGCCGCCGTCTGGATCAGCGCCACGGCGGCCGGGCTGGCCGACAGCTCGGTCACCATCCAGGAGCTGGCCACATCGCGCATGAAGCTGCCGATGTTGCCCAGCACCGTGGCGGCCCACAGCACCGCGAACACGGGCTGGCGCAGCGGCGCGAAGCTGCCGGAGGCAGTGGCTGCGGGCCGGGTCGAATCAGCGGTCATGGCGCTCTCCCAGGTCATGCCAGGCGACGAACAGGAAGCCGCCGACCAGGCCCAGATGCTCGAAGAAGGAATTGGCCGCCATGAAGCGCTCCTGCCCTGCAGGAAGCTCCCAGAAGCGCAGCGCGACGAAGGTGGCCAGCAGCGTGAACGCGGCCAGCGCCAGGGCGCCCAGCCAGCGCAGCCGGCCGGTGATGATCATGGCCGAGGCGCCCAGCTCCAGCGCGATCACCAGGACCGCGAACAGCTGTGCCGGCGACAGGCCGAAGTGGGCCATCTCGCCCAGCGCACCGGGAAAGTCGGTGAGCTTGACCAGGCCGCCCTGCAGATAGGCGGCGCACAGGCCCAGGTAGGCCACCAGGCGCACGGCCTGGCTGCCGAACACCGGGCGTGCGGTGGCCGCAAGGCGGCCGGAGAACGTACTGGCTTGGGTCATGGCGGGTGTCATGCGTGTGGTCCTCAGGCCATCCAGCAGGAGCAGCCCAGCGCGCCGAAGAAGCTCTTGGGGTCGGAGGCCGGCACGTTCGAGGCCCATGCGTCGGCATGGCTGTGGCCGTGCATGCCGCAGCTGGTGCCGCAGCCGCAGGCCGCCGCCAGGCTGCGGTAGCGCGCGGGGTTGAGCGAGTTCCTGCCCGCGCCCTCGGGCTCGCCCCAGGCGCCGTAGCCGCCAAAGCGCCGCACGGGCGACCAGTCGGGCATGGCCGGTGGCAGCGGGTTGTCGTCATGCGGCTGGAAGGGGCCTGCGCCATAGACCACGCGGCCGCCCACCACGGTGAGGTCGGAGGTGAGAAAGGAGATCTCGTCCTCGGGCACGGCGAAGTAGTCCTTGCTGGGCACGATCATGTCGGCCAGCTGGCCCACCTGGATGCGGCCGCGCAGGCCTTCCTCGTTGGAGAACCAGGCCACGTTCTCGGTCCACATGCGCAGCGCGGTCTCGCGGTCCAGCAGGTTGCGCTGGGGGTACATCTGCAGGCCGCCCACGGTCTTGCCCGTCACCATCCACGACAGCGACACCCAGGGGTTGTAGGAGGCCACGCGCGTGGCGTCCGTGCCGGCCGACGTCTTCACGCCGCGCTCCAGGATCTTCTTGACGGGCGGCGTGGCCTCGGTGGCGCGTGCGCCGTAGCGTTCGGTGAAATACTCGCCCTGGTAGGCCATGCGGTGCTGCACGGCCACGCCGCCGCCCAGCGCCGCAATGCGGTCGATGGACTTGTCCGAAATGGTCTCGGCATGGTCGAAGAACCAGTTCAGGCCGTCGATGGGCGTGTCGCGGTGCACCTTCTCGAACACATCGAGCGCGCGCGAGATGGTCTCGTCATAGGTGGCGTGCAGGCGCCACGGCCATTGGTTCTGCACCAGCACGCGCACCACTTCCTCCAGGTCGCCCTCCATGCTGGGCGGCATGTCGGGGCGCGGCTGGCGGAAGTCCTCGAAGTCGGCGGCCGAGTACACCAGCATCTCGCCCGCGCCGTTGTGGCGGAAATAGTCGTTGCCCTGCTTGTACTTCACGCTTTGCGTCCAGTTGAGGAAGTCGGCCTTCTCCTCCTTGGGCTTTTGCGTGAACAGGTTGTAGGCCAGGCGCACGGTGATCTGGTTGGCGTCGCTGAGCTTCTGGATCACGTCGTAGTCGTCGGGGTAGTTCTGAAAGCCCCCGCCCGCATCGATCACGCCGGTCACGCCCAGGCGGTTGAGTTCGCGCATGAAGTGGCGCGTGGAGTTGACCTGGTAGTCCAGCGGCAGCTTGGGGCCCTTGGCCAGCGTGCTGTAGAGGATGGTGGCGTTGGGCTTGGCCAGCAGCAGGCCCGTGGGGTTGCCGTTGGCATCGCGCGTGATCTCGCCGCCTGCAGGCTGGGGAGTGTCGCGGGTGTAGCCCACGGCGCGCAGGGCGGCGGCGTTGAGCAGGGCGCGGTCATACAGGTGCAGCAGGAAGACCGGCGTATCGGGCGCGATGGTGTTGATCTCGTCGATGGTGGGCAGGCGCTTTTCCACGAACTGGTGCTCGGTGAAGCCGCCGACCACGCGCACCCACTGCGGCGCAGGCGTGATGGCCACCTGGCGCTTGAGCATGTCCAGCGCGTCGGCCAGCGAGCGCACGCCGTCCCAGCGCAGCTCCAGGTTGAAGTTCAGGCCGCCGCGGATCACGTGCGTGTGGTTGTCGAACAGGCCAGGCAGCACGCTGCGGCGCTGCAGATCGATGCGGCGCGTGCCGCTGCCGGCCAGGGCCAGCACCTCGGCGTCTGAGCCCACGGCGATGAACCGGCCGTCCTTCACGGCCACGGCGGTGGCGGTGGGCTGGGCCTTGTTCAGCGTGGTGAAGCGGCCGTTGTGGAAGATGACTTCCGGCGTGGAATCGGACATGGAGGCTCCTTGGCGAGCGTTGGTGGTGCAACCCAGCAGTCCACCCATGGCAAGGGTGGCGGCGGAGCCCAGGACTTTTCTGCGCGTGGTCATGGTGCAGTTTTCTTGGAGAGGGGGGGGAGGGGTCAGCCGTGGTGCCGATCGGCATCGGCATCGGCATCGGCGTTCTTGCGGCCGGGCAGCTGGCCCAGCACATGCTCGGTGGCCTGCGTCTTGCTGCAGGCGCTGCGCAGGTCCATGCCCTGCAGCAGGTGCCGGCCCACGGGCACGATCTGCTCGCCGGCCAGGATGCCCAGCAGGCCGACCAGGGCCACCAGCGGCGGTGCGGGCGAGCGCACCTGCAGCAGGCTGTAGGGCCTGTACGTCCTCATTTGGGGTCGCGAAGCTGTATGCCGGCCCGCCAATCAAGGCGCGCGACGCCGTGCGTGTGCTCACACGCACAAGGAGCGCAACGCCGAGTGGCGGGCGGCATGCAGCTTCCCTTCGGGTTGCCCGGCTCCAGGGCCGTCTGCGGCGTTGCACGTGCTTGCAAGGCAGGGGCCTTGCTGCGCACGTGCGCCTTGCATACGACCCTGGAGCCGGGCAACGCGATCCCCAAATGAGGGCGTACAGGCCCTGGCCCACGCCGACCAGCAGGCCGGCCCCAAGGGAAAGTGCATAGAGCTTCATGGCGAGACTCCTTTGGCGGGCCGGCGGCGGCGCTGGTGCTCAGGCCTTGGCGGGGTTCGGGCCCACGGTCTCGCCATGCTGCACGCGCTCGGCCGCCTTGTGCACCATGGTGTAGGCATAGTCCACGCCCATGCCGTAGGCGCCGGAATGCTCGCGCACGATGTCCATCACCGCGTCGTAGGTCTCGCGGCGGGCCCAGTCGCGTTGCCATTCCAGCAGCACCTGCTGCCAGGTCACGGGCACCACGCCGGCCTGCACCATGCGGTCCATGGCGTAGTTGTGCGCGTCCAGCGACGTGCCGCCCGAGGCGTCGGCCACCATGTAGATCTCGTAGTCCGTGTCATGCAGGGCCGACAGGGCGAAGGTGGTGTTGCACACCTCGGTCCACAGGCCGGAGACCACGATCTTCTTGCGGCCGTGGGCGGCGTTCCTGGCCAGTGCGTCCCGCACGTTCTGATCGTCCCAGGAGTTCATGGAGCTGCGCTCCAGCAGTTGGTGCTCGGGGAACACGGCCAGCAGTTCGGGATAGGTGTGGCCGGAGAAGCTGCCCGTCTCCACCGTGGTGATGGTGGCGGGAATGCCGAAGGCCTTGGCCGCCTTGGCCAGGCCCACCACATTGTTCTTGAGCACCTGGCGGTCGATGGACTGCACGCCGAAGGCCATCTGGGGCTGCTGGTCGATGAAGATGATCTGGCTGTTGGCGGGCGTCAGGACTTCGAGGTACTTGCGGTCGGTCATGGTGATCTCCTGTGAGGGGTTGGACGGGGTACGGGAAATGTTTTCTTGGGAAGAGGCGGGCAGGGCGCTTCAGCGCGCCGTGTCGACGAGCACCAGCTCGGTGTCGGCCAGGGCCGTCACACGGAAGCTGTCCACATCGCTGATGGCGGCGCCGTCGCGCTCCTGCAGCGTCACGCCGTCGATCTGCACCGAGCCGCTGGCCGGCACCAGGTAGCCCAGGCGGTCGCGGCCGATGCGGTACTCCGTGCTCTCGCCGGCCTTCAGCGTGGCGCCCAGCACCCGGGCGGCGGTGCGGATGGGCAGGGCGTCCTCGTCGCCGGGCAGGCCGCTGGCCAGGGCCACGAAGCTGCCCGAGCGCTCGCCCTTGGGGAAGGGCTTGGCACCCCAGGACGGGGGCTGCTGGCCGCGCTCGTCGGGCATGATCCAGATCTGGAAGATCCGCGTCGTGTCCTTTTCCTGGTTGTATTCCGAGTGGCGAATGCCGGTGCCTGCGCTCATCACCTGCACATCGCCTGCTTCGGTGCGGCCCTTGTTGCCCAGGCTGTCCTGGTGGGTGATGGCGCCTTCACGGACGTAGGTGATGATTTCCATGTTGGCGTGGGCATGGGGCGGGAAGCCCGTGCCGGCGGCGATGGTGTCGTCGTTCCACACCCGCAGCGCGCCCCAGCCCATGCGGGCCGGATCGTGGTAGCCGGCGAAGGAAAAGTGATGCTTGGCATCGAGCCAGCCGTGGTTGGCACCGCCAAGGGCTTGGAAGGGACGGCGTTCGATCATGGTGTTCTCCTGCTGCGTTGTGTGTTGCGATGGATGAACTTTATGTTTTGCCGATCAAGAAGAGAATAGAAAATATGCAAAGACATCTATTCCAAAACTTTCATGCCAAGACTTCCTGACCTCGAAGCCTGGGCCGTCTTCGCCAAGGTGGCCGAAACGGGCTCCTTCGCCAAGGCCGCCGCCGACCTGGGCGTCTCCCAGCCCACCATCTCCAAGGCCATCACGCGGCTGGAGATGCGGCTCAAGACCAGCCTGTTCCACCGCACCTCGCGGCGCATGTCGCTGACGGCCAGCGGCCAGGCCTCGCTGGAGCGCGCCGCGCGCATCCTGGCCGAGGGCGAGGCCGTGGAGGCTGAGATCAGCGAACAGTCCAAAAGCCTGCGCGGCCCCATCCGCATTGCGGCGCCCATGTCGTTCGGCATCTCGCACCTGGCGCCGGCCGTGCCCGCCTTCATGGCCGAGCACCCGGAAGTCACGCTGGACCTGCACTTCAGCGACGAGCTGATCGACGTCGTGGCCCAGGGCTTCGACATCGCGCTGCGCATCTCCTCGCTGCCCGACTCCAGCCTGCTGGCGCGGCGCCTGTGCACGGTGCGCCTGCTGCTGGTGGGATCACCCGAATACTTCGAGCGCCACGGCCGCCCCTCCCATCCGCGCGATCTGGCGCAGCACCGCGCGCTGCGCTATGTGCACAGCCGCCTGGGCGAGGCCTGGCGCTTCGTGCATGCGCACCGCGGCGAGTTCGCCCAGGTCGTTCCCACGGCCATGCGCGTGAACAATGCCGAGGGCCTGGCGCCGGCCCTGCGCGCCGGGCTGGGCCTGGCCCTGCAGCCCGAGTTCCTGGCCTGGGAAGATTTGCAATCGGGTGCGCTGCAGACCTGCATGGACGATTGGCAGGTGCCCTCCATCGCCCTGCACATCGTCACGCCACCGGGGCGTGCCCGGCCGGCGCGCGTGCAGGCGCTGATCGATTTCCTGGCCGCGCACTTCGCGCTGGCGCCCTGGGCGCGTGAGCCGCAGGCGTAGATCGCAAAAAGGGGAGGGCTTCGGTGGGAGGGCTTCGGCCTCAGCTGGCCCAGGAGGCCGGCAGCAGCTGCAGCAGCACCACCGTCATCACCACATAGCGCAGGAACTTGCCGATGGCCATGTAGAACACGCAGGGCCAGAACGGCAGCCGCAGCCAGCCGGCCACGGCGCACAGCGGATCGCCCACCACGGGCAGCCAGCTCAGCAGGCAGGCCTTGGCGCCCAGGCGGCGCAGCCACACGCGGGCGCGGCGCTCGTGGCGGGACAGGGCGCGGGGCGGCTTGGCCCGCAGATCCTCGGGCAGTCCGGCGCGCCGCCGCTCGCGGGCCGCACGCCAGGCCTTGTGCGCGCCCAGGCCCATCCACCAGCTGATGGCGCCACCCAGCGTATTGCCGGCCGTGGCCACGAAGACCGTTTGCCAGAACAGATCGGGGTTGAGCTGCAGCAGGCCGACCACCGCAGGCTCGGAGCCCAGCGGCAGCAGCGTGGCCGAAATCAGGGCCACGATGAACACGGTGCTGAGGCCGAACTGCGGCAGCGCCAGCCAGCCCAGCAGTTGATGCATCCAGACTTCCATAGGTGCTGTAAGTGTAGGTCTGCGCTGGCTGACGCTTTGTCGGCCTGAAGCTATCGTGAGGCCTGTTCCAGAACCACAAGCACAGGGGGCGTCATGCAGACAGGGCGGATTGCAGGATGGGCGGCATTGGGAATGGCAGCAGCCGGCCTGGCCGGCTGCGCCGCGTTGCAGCCATCGCCAGGCAAGGACACCACCGTGGTGGCACAGGCCGCTGTCCAGGCGCCGCCCGCCCAGGCTGCACCGCCCTCCGCCTGGAGCAAGGCGCTGCAGGCCAAGGGCTGCACCCTGCCGGACCCGGCCGTGGGCGACAGGCTGGAGCAGCTGCAGCGCGAGCTGGAGCCGCTGGGCCTGGAGCCGCGTCTGCAAGGCTGCGTGAGCCTGGCCGGGTCCGAGCCCGGCCCGGCCCTGGTGCTGGACGCCTGGGTGACCGACGGGCGCAAGGCCATGGCCGTGGTGCGCGGCCCGCTGGCCGACGGCGAGGCGCTGGACCTGGGACTGGAGGCTGGGCCGCAGACAGCTGGGCTGCAGGCAGCCGGGCAGCAGAAAGCCGGGCTGCAGAAGGTCGGCCTGCGCCCCATGCCCGACGACCAGGTCTCTCCCGACGTGCAATTCAACCGCCGCTGGTGGCAGGGCCGGCTTGGTGCCTACGGGCTGCAGGCCGTTCCGGGCCAGGTGCGCACCTTCGTGCCCACACCATGAAAACTGCGCACTGTCTTGTTTTCGCTGCTTGGCCGTCTTGACGGCCCGGTTTTAGCCCTGCTGAAAATTTGGGCAGGTACAATCTTGGTCCTTTGTTGCCGCCCGTTTTGTGCTCGGCGCGCGCGTTTTCTCCGGCTTTTCCGATGTCCTCCCCACCCCTGTCCATAGGCCCCCATGCCCTGGCCAATCGCCTGTTCGTCGCCCCCATGGCAGGGGTGACGGATCGGCCGTTCCGCCAGCTGTGCAAGGCCCTGGGTGCGGGCTACGCGGTCAGCGAGATGGTGACATCGCGCAAGGACCTGTGGAACAGCCTCAAGACCTCGCGCCGCGCCAACCATGAAGGCGAGCCCGGCCCCATCGCGGTGCAGATCGCGGGCACGGACGCCGAGATGATGGCCGAGGCCGCGCGCTACAACCTGGACCGCGGCGCCCAGATCATCGACATCAACATGGGCTGCCCGGCCAAGAAGGTCTGCAACAAGTGGGCCGGCTCGGCCCTGATGCAGAACGAGGCCCTGGCCGTGGAGATTGCCCAGGCTGTTGTAGAGGCCTGCGCCCCGCACGGCGTGCCCGTCACGCTGAAGATGCGCACCGGCTGGTGCGACGCGCACAGGAACGCCGTGGTGCTGGCCCGCCGCTTCGAGGAGGTGGGCATACAGATGCTCACCGTGCACGGCCGCACGCGCGAGCAGGGTTACAAGGGCTTTGCCGAGTACGACACCATCGCTGCCGTCAAGGCGGCGGTGCGCGTGCCGGTGGTGGCCAATGGCGACATCACCAGCCCCGAGAAGGCGCGCGACGTGCTCGCCTACACGGGCGCCGATGCCGTGATGATCGGCCGCGCGGCCCAGGGCAGGCCCTGGATCTTCCGCGAGATCGCGCACTTCATGGCCACGGGCGAGCACATGGCCCCGCCGCTGGTGGCCGAACTGCGCCGGCTGCTGCTGGACCACCTGCAGGACCACTACAGCCTGTACGGCGAGGGCACCGGCGTGCGCAGCGCGCGCAAGCACATCGCCTGGTACCTGCGCAGCCTGCCGGGCGGTGAAGCATTCAGACAACACATCAACACCATCGAGGACTGCGCGGTGCAATGGCAGGCCGTGGCCGACTATCTGGACGCCCTGGGCGCACAGATGGACCGGATACCGGCCGCCATCGATGCCGGCGCCACAAGCGCCGAATTCGGAGAGCCCGCAGGAATGACAGTATGAGCAACCAGAACATCGAACAATGCGTGCGTGAAAGCCTGGAGGGGTATTTCCGCGATCTCGACGGCGAAAAGCCCAACGGCATGTACGACATGCTGATCCACCTGGTCGAAAAGCCGCTGCTGGAAGTGGTGATGACCCAGGCCGACAACAACCAGTCCCGCGCTGCCGACTGGCTGGGCCTGAACCGCAACACGCTGCGCAAGAAGCTGCTCGAGCACGACATGCTCTGAGCGGCACGAATCTCCATTTCTTCAAACTCCCTGCACTGACGCCCATGAACGCCCTGCTCTCCGTCTCTGACAAGACCGGTATCGTCGAATTCGCCCAAGGCCTGCACGCCCTGGGCATCAAGCTGCTGTCCACCGGCGGCACCGCCAAGCTGCTGGCCGAGGCCGGCCTGCCCGTGACCGAGGTGGCCGAAGTCACCCAGTTCCCCGAAATGCTGGACGGCCGCGTCAAGACCCTGCACCCCAAGGTCCACGGCGGCCTGCTGGCGCGCCGCGAGCTGCCCGCCCACATGGCGGCCCTCAAGGAGCACGGCATCGACACCATCGACCTGCTGGTGGTGAACCTCTACCCCTTCGAGGCCACCGTGGCCAAGGCCGGCTGCACGCTGGCCGACGCCATCGAGAACATCGACATCGGCGGCCCGGCCATGGTGCGCTCTGCCGCCAAGAACTGGGCCGACGTGGGCGTGATCACCGACGCCGGCCAGTACGAGGCCGTGCTGGGTGAACTCAAGGCCAACGGAAAGCTGTCCGACAAGCTGCGCTTTGCGCTGTCCGTGGCCGCCTTCAACCGCATCGCCCAGTACGACGGCGCCATCAGCGACTACCTGTCCAGCGTGAAGTTCGAGGACGAGAAGCTCTCCGAAGCCTACGTGCCCGAGCGCAGCCCCTTCCCCGGCCAGAGCAACGGCCACTTCACCAAGGTGCAGGACCTGCGCTACGGCGAAAACAGCCACCAGCAGGCCGCCTTGTACCGCGACCTGTATCCGGCTCCCGGCTCCCTGGTAACGGGCGAGCAGCTGCAGGGCAAGGAGCTGTCGTACAACAACATCGCCGACGCCGACGCCGCCTGGGAATGCGTCAAGAGCTTCGAGCAGCCTGCCTGCGTGATCGTCAAGCACGCCAACCCCTGCGGCGTGGCCGTGGGCAAGGACGCGCACGAAGCCTATGCCAAGGCCTTCCAGACCGACCCCACCAGCGCCTTCGGCGGCATCATCGCCTTCAACCGCACGGTGGACAAGGCGGCGGCCGAGGCCGTGGTCAAGCAGTTCGTCGAGGTGCTGATGGCCCCCGACTTCACGGCCGAGGCGCTGGAAATCTTCAAGCCCAAGGTCAATGTGCGCCTCATGAAGATCGCCCTGCCGGCCGGCGGCGAGCGCGCCTGGGACCAGGGCCGCAACGCCATGGACGCCAAGCGCGTCGGCTCGGGCCTGCTGCTGCAGACCGCCGACAACCATGAGCTGGCCCTGGCCGACCTCAAGGTCGTCACCGTCAAGCAGCCTACCCCCGAAGAACTGCAGGACCTGCTGTTCGCCTGGAAGGTCGCCAAGTACGTCAAGAGCAATGCCATCGTGTTCTGCAAGAACGGCATGACCATGGGCGTGGGCGCAGGCCAGATGAGCCGCCTGGACTCGGCACGCATCGCCTCCATCAAGGCCGAAGCCGCCAAGCTGAGTCTGCAGGGCACGGTCGTGGCCAGCGATGCCTTCTTCCCCTTCCGCGACGGCCTGGACGTGGTCGTTGACGCAGGCGCCACCTGCGTGGCCCAGCCCGGCGGCTCCATGCGCGACCAGGAAGTCATTGACGCCGCCAACGAGCGCGGCGTCGCCATGGTCTTCACCGGCGTGCGCCACTTCCGCCACTGATGGCCGGCCAACTGCCTCCTGACGCAGACGACGAGGGCGACGACGCCCCCCACCGGCCCCGCTGGCTGGGCTGGGCGCTCGTGGTCTTCATGCTGCTGGTGGCGCTGGGTGTCTTCAACATCGGCTGGCGCATCATGCGCGGGCCGGCTGTTGCGCCCGTTGCACCTGCTGCTGGCCTGCCGGCAGCTGCCGTGGCGGCAGCTGCAGATCCAAATGCAGGTGCAGGTGCAGGTGCAGGTACAGGTACAGGTACAGGTACAGGTACAGGTACAGGTACAGGTACAGGTACAGGTACAGGTACAGGTACAGATACAGGTACAGATACAGGCCCCCGGCTGCTTGCCGGCAAGGCCCTGGTGGAAGGCAATGACTGCCTGCGCTGCCACGGCCTGGTGCGCCACTACGTGGGCCCGTCCTTCCAGCAGATCGCCGAGCGCTACCGGGCCCGCGAAGATGCCGCCGACTACCTGGCGCGCAAGATCCGCGAGGGCGGGGCCGGCGAATGGGGCCGCGCCATCATGCCGCGCCACCCGCACCTCGATACGGCGCAATCCCTGCAGATGGCGGCCTGGCTGCTGTCCCTCCCCTCTCCCGAGCCCGGGAAGTCCTGACCGTGTCCCGCCTGTTCACCGCCCCTGACGGCCGGCCGCGCTGCCACTGGTGCGCCGCCACGGACAACTACCTGGCCTACCACGACCGTGAATGGGGCTTTCCCGTCACCGACGACCGGCGCCTGTTCGAGAAGCTCAGTCTCGAAGGCTTCCAGTCCGGCCTGAGCTGGCTGACCATCCTCAACAAGCGCGAGAACTTCCGCGCGGCCTTTGCGGGCTTCGACTTCCACCAGGTTGCGCGCTTCACCGAAGACGACGTGCTGCGGCTGCTGGGCGATGCGGGCATCGTGCGGCATCGAGGCAAGATCGAGGCCGTGATCAACAACGCGCAGCGGGCGCTGGAGATGGTGGAGGCGCAAGGCTCGCTGTCGGCCTTCTTCTGGCGCCATGCGCCTGCACCCGTGACCGGTGGCGGCGCGCCCGTGTCCGAGACGGCCGAGTCCCGGGCGCTGTCCAAGGAGCTGAAGAAGCTCGGGTGGAAGTTCGTGGGGCCTACGACTGTCTACTCGTTCATGCAGGCCATGGGGTTGGTCAATGACCATGCTTTGGGGTGTGTGGTGAGGGGTGAGGTGGAGCGGGCGCGGGGGGCGTTTCTGCTTGGTGCTTGAGCTGAGGTCTGGTTTTTGACCCTGCCGGGTGGTTGTTTTTCGAGGCCGGGTTTCGGCCCGGCGGCCGACCTCCTTTTCTTTGATTCGTCAAAGAAAAGGAGGCAAAAGAAAGACGACCCGAATGTCCGCGACCCCTTCGCTGCGCTGCGGGGCAACCTGCGTCGGGCCGCCTGCGGGGTTCGCCGCAGAACTCACTGCGC
>NZ_LFJT01000051.1:0-48115 GCF_001682645.1 Delftia sp. JD2 | reverse complement strand
GACGGCGGTTGGTTCGAGCACGAACACGGCCTCCTACGATCCAGCGGGTGGCATCAACCCGGTCAATCCGACGGCGGGTTGCACGACGGATTGCGCATCGACGCCTTCCACGCCGGTCACGCCTGGTACGCCAGCGCTGACGGTCACCAAGGCCAACCCGGGCAGCCTGGCTGTGGGAACTGCGTTCAACTACGCGTTCTCCGTGTCCAACGCTGCCGGTGCCTTCGGTCCCGCCACCAGCGTGACCATCAAGGATCTGGTGCCGGCAGGCATCAGCATCACGGGCGTGCCGACCGGTGCGAACGTGGCCAGTGCGACCTGCACGCCCAACACCTTCCCGTTTGCGGGTAACGGCAGCTCCGTGCTGACTTGCACGGTGAACTTCACTGCGGCAGTGGCGGCCGGTGGTAACACCAGCTTCAACCTGCCGGCTGTTCCGACGGCGGTGGGTTCAAGCACCAACACGGCCTCCTACGATCCAGCGGGTGGCATCAGCCCGGTCAATCCGACAGCCGGTTGCACGACAGATTGCGCATCGACGCCTTCCACGCCGGTCACGCCTGGTACGCCAGCGCTGACGGTCACCAAGGCCAACCCGGGCAGCCTGGCCGTGGGCACGCCCTTCAACTATGCGTTCTCCGTGTCCAACGCTGCCGGTGCCTTCGGTCCTGCCACCAGCGTGACCATCAAGGACCTGGTGCCTGCGGGGATCAGCATCACGGGTGTGCCGACCGGTGCGAACGTGGCCAATGCGACCTGCACGCCCAACACCTTCCCGTTTGCGGGCAATGGCAGCTCCGTGCTGACGTGTACGGTGAACTTCACGGCTTCGGTCGCAGCGGGTGGCAACACCAGCTTCAACCTGCCGGCTGTGCCGACGGCTGTGGGTTCGAGCACGAACACGGCTTCCTACGATCCGTCCGGCGGCATCAGCCCGGTCAATCCGACAGCCGGTTGCACGACAGACTGCGCTTCCACACCGGTGACTCCAGTCACTCCTGGCACGCCTGCGCTGACGGTCACCAAGGCCAACCCGGGTAGCCTGGCTGTGGGGACTGCGTTCAACTACGTGTTCTCCGTGTCCAACGCTGCCAGTGCCTTCGGTCCTGCCAACAGCGTGACCATCAAGGACCTGGTGCCTGCGGGCATCAGCATCACGGGTGTGCCGACCGGTGCGAACGTGGCCAGTGCGACCTGCACACCCAACACCTTCCCGTTTGCGGGTAATGGCAGCTCCGTGCTGACGTGCACGGTGAACTTCACCACACCGGTGGCAGCTGGCAGCAACAGCAGCTTCAATCTGCCGGCTGTTCCGACGGCTGTGGGTTCGAGCACGAACACGGCTTCCTACGATCCGTCGGGTGGCATCAGCCCTGTCAATCCGACGGCAGGGTGCACAACAGACTGCGCGTCGACACCCACCACACCGGTCACGCCTGGTACGCCTGCGCTGACGGTCACCAAAGCCAACCCCGGTAGCTTGGCTGTGGGGACTGCGTTCAACTACGCCTTTACGGTAGCGAATGCGGCCAGTGCCTTTGGTCCCGCCAACAGCGTGACCATCAAGGACCTGGTGCCTGCGGGTATCAGCATCACGGGTGCGCCGACCGGCGCAAACGTGGCCAGTGCGACCTGCACGCCCAACACCTTCCCGTTTGCGGGCAATGGCACGGCGATCCTGTCTTGCACGGTGAGCTTCACCACGCCGGTGGCGGCCGGTGGCACCACCAGCTTCAATCTGCCGGCTGTTCCGACGGCTGTGGGTTCGAGCACGAACACGGCCTCCTACGATCCGTCCGGCGGCATCAGCCCCGTCAATCCGACGGCGGGTTGCACGACGGATTGCGCATCGACGCCTTCCACGCCGGTCACGCCTGGTACGCCAGCGCTGACGGTCACCAAGGCCAACCCCGGCAGCCTGGCCGTGGGGACGCCCTTCAACTACGCGTTCTCCGTGTCCAACGCTGCCAGTGCCTTCGGTCCCGCCACCAGCGTGACCATCAAGGACCTGGTGCCAGCGGGCATCAGCATCACGGGCGTGCCGACTGGTGCAAACGTGGCCAGCGCGACCTGCACGCCCAATACCTTCCCCTTCGTGGGCAATGACACGGCGATCCTGTCTTGCACGGTGAGCTTCACCACGCCGGTGGCGGCTGGCAGCAACAGCAGCTTCAATCTGCCAGCTGTTCCGACGGCTGTGGGTTCGAGCACGAACACGGCCTCCTACGATCCATCGGGTGGCATCAGCCCGGTCAATCCGACGGCAGGGTGCACTGTGAACTGTGCATCGACACCAGCAACGCCGGTCACTCCCAGCACGCAGGTGCCGGTGGCTCCGACGCTGACGGTTTCGCCGACCACGGTGGGAGGCTATCCGCAGATATCCGGCACCGGCACGCCGGGCTACACGATCACGGTGAAGGATGGCTCGACGACGCTGTGTACGGCAATCGTCGCGGCCGATCAGACGTGGAGCTGCACGCCAGGCGGCGGCTTGCCGACGCCGGGTCTGCACACGATCAGCGCGACCCAGACCAACCCCGGCAATGGCAACACCGGACCTGCCACAACGACTTCGCTCAACGTGCTCGGAACGACCTTCACGGGTCCGACAGCCACCGGGGCAGGCAATGCCACGGCGACCTTGAGCGGTGGTGGCGCGGGCTGCGGGTTCGATGTGTCGCAGTCGTCCTTCGTCGCGGCTGCGGCGGGTGCGCCGGGCCAGTTGAGCTTCCCGTACGGCAATGTGCACTTTGTGGCCCGCGGCTGTACGGCCAGCAGCTCGATCACGGTCAGCGTCACCTGGCCGGGTCCGGTGACCGGCATGGCGTACTGGAAGTTCGGTCCAGCGTCCGCAGGGGCGGCGGACTCCTGGTATCAGCCTCCGGGTGCGGTGGTGTCGGGCAATACGACCTCGGTGGTGGTCACCGATGGCGGCCAGGGTGATGACGATCGCGCAGCCAATGGCGTGATCGTGGATCCCAGCGGTCCGGCGCGTGTGGGTGCGGCACCGGATGCCACGCCGATTCCTGCGCTCGAACCGCGCATGCTCGCCATGGCCATGCTGCTGATGCTGGCCGCAGGCCTGTGGAATCTGCGTCGCAGACGCGGTTGACACACGGTTGAAGAGGAGCTGAACCATCGCCTGCCGAACCTGTTTCGGCAGGCGATTTCCATTGGGCGCAGGCGCTGCATCCCGGCGGCCCAAGCCTGTCCGTAACCCCAGGCCGCCTTGCGGGCCTATCGCGCGTGCAACACGCCGTAAATGAGAACAATTTAGAATTTCTTGCTGATTGGCGCCTTCCGTCGACAAGTCCCGGCCAACGCCGCCCGGGGCCGATACACAGGTGCCGCGCACTTTCATCTCTGCCCGCCTGCCTTCCATGCACCGTTCTGTCCTGATGTTCCGTTGCGCACCGCAATGGATTTCCGACCGACGTCGCCTGCTCGCCTGTTCCCCATGACTTTCAAGAAAATCTGGTTCCAGTTGCACTGGTTCGTCGGCATTACGGCCGGTACGGTGCTCATCGTCATCGGGCTGTCGGGCGCGGTGTTCTCGTTCCACGAGGAAATCCTGGGATGGATGAATCCCGGCACTGCCTCCGTGCCCGCGCGCGATGCCGCGCCGCTGGCGCCGCCGCAGATTGCGCAGGCGCTGCGCGAGGCCGGCGAGCAGCGCGTGGTCCAGCGCATCACCGTCTTTGCCGAGCCCGGCCGCTCGGCCCAGGTGGCCTTCAAGCCGCCGGCCGGCCAGCGCCGGGGCCAGACGGTCTTTGTCGATCCCTACACGGGCGCGCAGCTGCCTGAGCAGCACGGCACGGAGTTCTTCGAATGGGTGGAGCGCCTGCACCGCTGGCTGCTGCTGTCGCGCGATGACGGCAAGCCCATCACGGGCACGCTGGCCGGCCTGCTGCTGATGCTGTCGCTGTCGGGGCTGTACCTGCGCTGGCCGCGCCGGCCGCTGTCATGGCGCACCTGGCTGACCTTCGATCCGGCGCTCAAGGGCCGCTCCTTCCTCTGGGGCCTGCACTCGGTGGCGGGCACCTGGGCCCTGGTGGCCTATGTGGTGTTCACCTGCACCGGCATGTACTGGGCCTTCGGCGTGGTGCGCAGCACGGTGGATGGCTGGGCCGGCGTGCCGCCGCGTGTGGCCGCTGCCGCGGCGCCGTCCTCGAAACCCGGTGGCGGCCGGCCTGAGCCGGCTGGCGCGCAGCAGCCCATCGACATCGCGCCCGGCTGGGCCGCCTTCGAGCGCATCGCCCATGGCTGGCAGTTCGCCCAACTGCGCCTGCCCGAGCGCGCGGGCCAGCCCCTGCAGATCAGCTGGCTGGATGCCGAAGCCGCCCATGAGCGCGCGCGCAACCAGATGGCCCTGCTGCCCGACGGCGCCGTGCAGCGCGACGAGCGCTATGCCGACCTGCCCACGGGCCGCCGCGCCGTGGGCGCCATCTACCCGCTGCACATGGGCACCTATTTCGGCATGCCGGGGCGCATCTTCATGACGCTGGCCTCGCTGATCATGCCCCTGTTCGCCATCACGGGCTGGATGCTCTACCTGGACCGCCGGCGCAAGGCGCGCGTCCTGGCCAAGGAGCGCCAGGCGCTGATGGCGGACCCGCCACCGTCCGCCCCTGCGGGCCAGGACACCGTGCTGGTCGCCTTCGCCAGCCAGGCCGGCCGCGCCGAGCGCCTGGCCGTGGCCACCGTGGCCGCGCTGCGCGGTGCAGGCATGGCGGCCAGCCTGCAATCCGTGGCGGCGCTGGATGCCGAGCAACTGCGCCACCACCGGCGCGTGCTCTTCGTGGCCAGCACCTTCGGCGAAGGCGACCCGCCCGATGCCGCGCGCCGCTTTGCGCGCCTGCTGGGCGCGGCCTCGGGCTCGGCCCTGCCGCACCTGCAATACGGCCTGCTGGCGCTGGGCGACCGGCAGTACGCGGCCTTCTGCGGCTTTGGTCATGCGCTGGACCACCAACTGCGCCGCCTGGGCGCACAGCCCGTGTTTCCGCTGATCGAGATGGATGGCGAGCAACCCCAAGCCTGGAATGCCTGGCAGCAGGCGCTGGCCGGACATTTCGGGGCCATGCCGCCTGCATCGGATGCGCTGCCTGCGTCCGCTGCAGGCCTGCTGGCCGATGCCACGGCCTTTGCCGCATGGCCGCTGCAGGCGCGCAGCCTGTGCAATGCGGGCAGCCAGGGCGCCGGTCTCTACGTGCTGGAACTGTCGCCGCCCGAAGGCGTGGCCCCGCTGTGGCGGGCTGGTGCGCTGGCCGAGGTGCTTCCACGCCATGGCGCAGCCACCGTGCAGGCTTGGTTGGCCGCCCAGGAATGCGACGGCTCGGCCCCCGTGCAATGGCGCCAGCAGAGCTGCACGCTGGGTGAGGCGCTGGCCGCCAGCGTGCTGCCGGCCCCGGGCGATATCGCCCCCGGCACCGCGCCCCAGGCCGTGGCCGATGCGCTGCGGCCCCTGCTGCCGCGCAGCTACTCGGTCGCCTCGCTGCCGCAGGACGGCCATGTGCGGCTGGTGGTGCGCCAGGCCCGCCATGACGGCGGCCTGGGCGTGGCTTCGGGCTGGCTGACGGCACATGCGGCCCCGGGCACATCCGTGGCCATGAGACTGGTGGAAAACCGCGCCTTCGAGCCGCGCGACGAGGCAGATGCCGAGCCCGATGCGCCGGCCATCTTCATCGGCAACGGCTCAGGCTATGCCGGCCTGCGCGGCCACCTGCTGGCGCGCATGCACGCAGGCCGCCACCGCAACTGGCTGCTGTTCGGTGAGCGCCAGCGGGCCCATGACGGGTACTGCGAGGCCGAGGTCTCCGGCTGGCTGGCCGCAGGCAAGCTGCAGCGCGCCGACTTCATCTACTCCCGCGACCAGGCCCGGCGCCGCTACGTGCAGGACGCCCTGCGCGAAGCCGCCGACCCCCTGCGCGACTGGATCGCCGACGGCGCCGTGCTCTACGTCTGCGGCAGCGCCGACGGCATGGCCGCAGGCGTCGATGCCGCGCTGGCCGACATCCTGGGCGCTACCGCCGTCGAAGACCTGATCGTCGAAGGCCGTTACAGAAGAGATGTGTACTGAACGTGGTGCGCATGCTGGACGTAGCGGATAAAACCGGCGCGGCCCCAAAGCAGGGGACAGCAAGCAAGGGCCGCCCCGCAGCGAGGCTGTCGTCCCCCTCCCGCGTAGCGAGAGAGGGCGCCGTGCATACGGGGGAAGGCGCGTAAGCGCCTCAGGGGGTGATGTACTTTTCCTTCCCGAGATTGAGCATCAACCGGTTCGCCCAGCCGAACAGCGCGGCCGAATGCAGCATGTCCAGGATTTCCTGGTCCGTGAGGCCGGCATCGCGCAGCGGCTGCAGCTGGGCGGCGCCAAAGCTGCCCGGTGCGCGCGTCAGGGCCAGCGAGGACTGGATGATGGCGCGTTCGCGCGCATTGGTGCCGGCCGTGTCGGGGTCATCGAACATCTGGGCCATGACATCGTTGCGCTTGGCCAGCTGCTCGAAGCGCTGGGCGTGGACCGATGCGCAGTACACGCAGCCGTTGGAGCGGGAGACGGCCGTGGCCGCCACCTCGCGCTCGGCGCGCGACAGGCCGCCGGGCGCGTACATGATGGCGTTGAAGGCCTGCGAGCGCTCCGACAGCACGCGCGGCTGGCGGGCCAGCAGCAGGTAGAAGTCCGAAGTGCGCGCCTTGGGGTGGCTCAGGTCCAGCACGGCCTGCTGCTCGGCCGTGGCCGTGGCGGGGTCGAGCACGGGCAGCCAGGACGTCCAGTCCAGCGTCTCGCTGGTGTAGCCGTTGCGGCGCAGCGGCTCGCCCGGTGGCGGCAGGTTGGCGGGGTGCACGAAGGGTGCGGCGGCGGCCTCGGCAGCCGGTGCGCTGGCCTGGCCGCCCAGCGCGTCCATGGCCTGCACGCCCGCGAACAGGCGCAATTGGTAGGCGATGAAACCCACCAGCTGGGCCACCAGCACGGTGTCGTCGATGGACAGGCCGGACTCGGGCATGGCCAGCAGGGCCGCGCGGTCGCTTTCGGCGGGGTGCAGGGCCAGGGTGCGCACGAAGTGCAGGGCCGCATCCAGGCGCGCATTGCCGGTCTGGGCGCCGGGCTGGGCCAGCACGGTGCGCAGCGCGGGCGTCAGGGCATCGCCCAGGGACTCGGCACGCTGGCGGTATTCATCGGCCAGGGCCTGCACGCCGCTGACGCGGCATTGCTCGCTGGCCAGCACCAGGCGCTCGGCGCGCGACAGGCTGTCGGCCAGGCCGTCGCCCAGCAACAGGTCCTCGCAGGCCTGGGTGGCAATGGCCACCTTGTCGCGCTGGCGGCGCGTGGCGAAAACGGGGGACTGGTCGGTCAGGCCGGCCAGGCGGTCGATGGTGTCGTTGGCGGTGGTCATGGGTATCTCAGGTCTTGTCTGCCAGGGCCCGCACGCGGGCTTCGGGGTCGGCGGGCGTCCATTCGCTGCCGTCGAGCTCGGGCTCGGAATAGGACTGCAGCTGGGCGTAGTGGTGTTCCAGGTCCTCGCGGTAGAACAGCGAGGCCAGGCCCTGGGCCAGCTTGCGCGCACCGTCGCTGATGGCGGGGATATCGCCCGACACCGTGCCGTGCGACAGCGCGGCCGGATAGCAAAAGCAGTGCACATGGTCCAGGCCGGGCAGGGCGCCGGGCGTCTTTTCCTGGAACTCGAACAGAGGGCCCAGGTCGGGCGAGTCCGACAGTTCCTGGTCCTCGGCACCCGTCTCGGGCACGAAGCGGTCGCTCCAGATGCGCACATGGGGCGCCAGGTCGGCGAACTCGGGGCGCTGGCGCCAGTCGATGGCAAAGCCGGTGGAGACGATCAGGAAGTCCAGCACGAACACGCCGCGCGGCGTGTCCACGCGCAGCCGGTCTCCGTCCTGCTCCACCTTCTGCACGGCGCAGCCCAGGTTGAAGTGGGCGTTGGCATGGCGCGAGACGCGCAGCGTGCTGCCGTGCGGAGGTGGCACCTGCTGCACGTTGATGTAGTGGCGTATGCGCCATTTCCAGGCGTCGGGCAGCAGGAACTGGCCGTGCGTGAGGCCGGGCGTGCCCGAGCCCTTGGATTTGTTGATGCGCGGCAGGTCGCTGCGGCGCACCAGCAGGTCCACGCTGGCGGCGCCGTTCTCCAGCGCGGTGGCCGCGCTGTCCATGGCCGACGAGCCTGCGCCCACCACGCCCACGTGCAGGCCTGCAAGGCGGCGGTAGTCGAGCACGTCGGAGGAGTGCGCCCAGCGGCTGCGGTCCACGCCCTGCATGAAGGCAGGGATCTGCGGGCCGCCCAGGCCGTCGCGGCCCGTGGCCAGCACCACGCGGCGTGCCAGCCAGGTGCGCGAGGCGCCATCGGCCGTCACATCGACCTCGACCGTGCCGTCGGCCTGCGGGCGGATGGCGGTGACCTGGTGGCCGTTGCGCACGTCGCAGCGCATCACGCGGCGGTACCAGCGCAGGTAGTCCATCCACTGCAGGCGCGGGATCTTGTCCAGCGCGGCCCAGGCTTCGCGGCCCCATTGGGCGATGAACCAGGCGCGGAAGGTCAGCGAGGGCAGGCCCAGCGCGGGGCCGGTCAGCTCCTTGGGCGAGCGCAGGGTTTCCATGCGCGCCGTCGTGGCCCAGGGGCCTTCGAAGTCCAGCGGGGCCTTGTCCAGCAAAACGGCCGCGATGCCCAGCTGGGACAGCGCGGCCGACAGGGCCAGGCCGGCCTGGCCGGCGCCGATGACCAGGACATCGTGCACGGGCTTGCCGTCGCGGGTGGAGGGAGGAATCCAGGCCTTGGCAGGCCAGCCCAGGGCGACGAGGTCGTCGCGCAGGCGTTCTTCAAGGGCAGCCAGGCCCGCAGGGGCCGGGGCTGCCGGTTCGGTCAGGGACATAGACTCACCAGGAACTCACGAGGAAAGGCGCGCCAGCGGGGCAGGGCCTGCGGGCGCGCGCGGCATCAATCGATGCTGATTTTCGCGTCTTTGACCACCTGTGCCCACTTCAGGCGGTCGTTGTGCACGGTTTTCTTGAACTGCTCGGGCGTTTCTATGCGGATGGCATTGCCCTGGGACTCGAAGCGCGCACGCACCTCGGGCAGCTCCAGCACCTCGCGCACGGCCTGGCTGAGCTTGGCCACGATGGCCGGGTCCGTGCCCTTGGGCGCGAAGATGCCGAACCAGATCGAGCTGTCGAAACCCTTGGTGCCCGTCAGGCCGCTGGAGGCGATGGTGGGCACTTCCTTGATGACTTCCACGGGCTTGGCCGTGGTCACGCCCAGCAGGCGCACCTTGCCGCTCTTGTAGTGGGGCAGCACGGTCTGGACCTGGTTCATGATGCAGCAGGTCTCGCCGCGCAGCACCGAGGTGATGGCCTCGGGGCCGCCCTTGTAGGGCACGTGGACCATGTTCAGGCCCAGGCGCGCATTGAACTCGGCAAAGGCCATGTGCGTGCCCGCGCCGTTGCCCGTGGAGGCGTAGTTGTACTTGCCGGGGTTGGCCTTGATCTCGTCCACGAACTCCTTGAGGTTCTTGACGTTGATCACGTTGGGATTGATGGTCAGCACGTTGGACACATCGATCAGCGGCGCCACCGGCACGAAGTCGGTTTCCACATCGAAGGGCAGCTTCTTGTACAGCGCGGCATTGCTGCCGTGCGTGGCGGCCGTGCCGAAGGCCAGCGTGTAGCCGTCCGGCTTGGCGCGCGCCACGATCTCGCTGGCGATGTTGCCGGCTGCACCCGACTTGTAGTCAATGATCAGGGGCTGGCCCAGGCGCTGGGACAGCGGCTCCTGCACGCCGCGCGCGATCACGTCCACGCCCGAGCCTGCCGGGAAGCCCAGGATCATGGTCACGGGCTGGTGCGGCCACGAAGCCGCCGAATCGGCTGCCACCGCTGCGGTGGAGCCGAAGACGGCCAGGGCCGCGGCGGCGGCGGGAATCCAGGAGCGGAAAAACGAGGGGCGCATGGTGTGCAGGGAAATCCGGTGAATCAATTCCCATATTTTCCTGAGAACTTAATGAGCCACTTTTATATGCATATGTTGGTATGAAGCCAGTGTGGGCATGCCCGGGGCTGCCAGCAAAAAGCCCGCCGATGGGGCGGGCTTCATGCCGGGCGCAAGCACCCATCAATGGCGGTAGGGGTTGTTGGGGCGGCGGTCATGGCGGTCCGGCACGCCGTCGCGGTCACGGTCCCAGCGGCCGGGTGCGTAGCCCCAGCGGCCACCCTGCTGCGACCACACGGGCTGGCGGTACACATAGCCGGGACGCGCCTTGACCCAGTGGCCGGCCACCCAGGCATGGCGGTGGCCCTGCGGGCGCCAGTAGCCGGGTGCCCAGACGTAGCCGCGGCGCGGTGCAGGAACCGCCTCGTAGCGCATGGGAGGCGGCGCGCCGAACTGGACCGAGATGGCGGCGCCCGGCGCCGCATAGGTCACGTTGGCCTGGGCCTGCGCGGTGCCGGCCCATCCGGCCAGGGCCAGGGTGGCGGCGATCAGCGGTGTGCGAAGGGAAATCATGGCGGCTCCTTGTCCTTGGTTCATCGGGCTGGAGTCCTGGTGAAAGGAATCCATGACTGCATGGTGCAGGTCCATCGTCAATCCCGGGTTGCCGCGCCGCGAAGTCTTGCAATCTTGTGTATCGCCTTGGTGAAGCCTTGTTGCCAGGCGCTGCAGTGCGGGCTGCCGTCCTGCAGCCGCCGTCAGACAGTGCCTCTTCGAAGCGCCGTGAACGCCGTGAATTCCCAGCTGCGCATGGCCAGCACCAGGGTGTAGCCCTCGCGCTGGCCCGGCGGCAGGCGCTGGTCCTGCAGGTGCTGCTGGGAAAAGTCATGGGCCAGCCGCTGTATGCGTTCCACGAAGCTGGGCGCCAGATGCCGGCCGATGGAGCCGTGCACCATCAGCATGCCTTCGCCCGGCTGGTCGAAGCCGCCGCCGAAGTAGTCGAGCACGGCGTTCTCGCGGAAGTACTCCATCACCGGCCCGCGTGCGCGCCAGCGGAAGGTCTTGGCCAGGCGCAGCCGGTAGCGGTTGCCGGGGCGCAGTTCGATGATGCCGATGCGGTCCAGCTGGGCCAGGTAGCGGATGCCTTCGGCCTCGGTCATGCGGTAGGTGGCCACGATCTGCTCCAGCGTCCACTGGCTGAGCACGCAGATGGCCATCAGCAGCAGCTTGCGGTCGGCGACCACGGCGTTCTCCTGCTCGGGCGTCATCTCCTGCAGCAGCGGTTGGCTGTCGGCCACGCGGCGCGCCAGGTCGGCGAAGTCCAGGCTCAGCGCGCGGCAGATGGCATCGATGCGCGACAGCGGCATGTCGCCCTTGGCCAGCATGCGCTTGACGCTGGACTCGGCCATGCCCAGGGCACGCGCCAGGTCGGCATAAGTCATCTGGGCGGCCTTGAGTTCCTTCTTGAGGGCGATGACGAGGTCGGCGGTGGTGCTCATGGGTAGCGATTATCGATACCTGAGGTGCTGGTTTGCGCAGCGGGTGCAGAAAAACGATGCTGGAAGGGCCGATGGCTCGCCACACTCCGCCTCACTTTTCACGAGGAGCAACACATGCCATCCGTATCGATTTCACCGGCCGCCGCCCTGCGCGCGCTGTACTGGGGCGCTGCCCTGCTGCTGCTGGCCGCCTGGCTTGGCCCCGCCGTGCCGCAGCCGCAGGACTTTCACGCGTTTGCCGATCAGCGCGCCTGGGGGGCGCTGCCCCATGCGCTGGATGTGCTCAGCAACCTGGGCTTTGCCTGGGCCGCCGTGGCGGGCGCGCGCCTGCTGCTGGACCGGCGTAGCCAGGCGCTGGCGCCGGCCCTGCGCTGGCTGGCCGCGCTGTTCTTCACGGGGCTGGCGTGTTCGGCCATAGGTTCGTCCGTCTACCACTGGGCACCCCACGATGCCACCCTGGCCGGCGACCGGCTGGGCATGTCCATGGCCTTTGCCGGCATGCTGGGGCTGGCGCTGCAATCGCGCATTGCCGACCGCGTGGCCGTGCGCGCCGCAGTGGCCATGCTGGTCGCCGCCGTGGCCTCGGTGCTGGTCTGGCTGCATGGCGGCAACCTGCTGCCCTGGGCGCTGGTACAGGGCGGCGGCATGCTGGCGGTGCTGGGCCTGGCCTGCGTGGCGCCGCGCCATGGCGCGCTGGCGCTGCGCCTGGGCGTGGTGATTGCCTGGTATGGCGCGGCCAAGCTGCTGGAGTGGGGCGATGCGGCCGTGTTCGAGGCCACGGGCGGGCTGGTGTCCGGCCACAGCCTCAAGCATGTGGTGGCGGCGGCCGCCGCCCTGCCCGTGATCGCCGCGCTGCGTGCGGCCGGCACGGCGCGCATGGCCAGTACGGGCACAATGTGCGCCGATGCGTGCGGCCACGGCGGCGCCACCAACCGTTGAGGGAAGACAAGATGTTCCAGCAAGAGACCGGCAGCCCGTCTGCCCCCACCGCAACGGCCGGCGCCGTGCCATCGGCCGCGCACGAGCACCCCAACCAGTTCGCCCTGCTGGGCCAGCGGCGCTTTGCGCCGTTCTTCTGGACGCAATTCTCGGGGGCGGCCAACGACAACCTTTTCAAGTTCGCGCTCACCGTGATGGTGACCTACCAGCTCAGCGTCTCCTGGCTGCCTTCGGCCATGGCGGGGCTGGTGATCGGGGCGCTGTTCATCCTGCCGTTCCTGCTGTTCTCGGCCACCTCGGGCCAGCTGACGGACAAGTGGGACAAGACCCGCATGTTCCGCCTGGTCAAGAACCTGGAGATCGCCATCATGGCGCTGGCCGCCTGGGGCTTCATCCAGGCCAATGTGCCGCTGCTGCTGGGCTGCGTCTTCCTGATGGGCCTGCACTCCACGCTGTTCGGCCCCGTGAAATTCGCCTACCTGCCCCAGGTGCTCAGCGAGCGCGAGCTGACGGGCGGCAACGGCATGGTGGAGATGGGCACCTTCGTGGCCATCTTGCTGGGCAACGTGGCAGGCGGCCTGCTGGTGGCCGTGCCCGAGGTGGGGCATATGCAGGTGGCCGTGGCCTGCCTGGCGCTGGCGGTGATCGGGCGGATCTTTGCGCAGTTCATCCCCAATGCGCCGGCCACCGACCCGCACCTGGTCATCAACTGGAACCCCTTTACCGAAACCTGGCGCAACCTGCAGCTGGCCCGCGAGCAGCCCGCCGTGTTCCGCTCGCTGCTGGGCATCAGCTGGATGTGGTTCTTCGGCGCCGTGTTCCTCGCCCAGTTCCCCAGCTTTGCCAAGGAGGTGCTGCATGGCGACGAGCATGTGGCCTCGCTGCTGCTGGTGGTGTTCTCTGTGGGTATCGGCACGGGCTCGCTGCTGTGCGAGGTGTTCAGCCGCCGCCATGTGGAGATCGGCCTGGTGCCGCTGGGCGCCATCGGCATGAGCGTGTTCGCCGTGGACCTGTTCTTTGCCTCGCGCGCGCTGCCGGCCTCCGAGCTGATGGGCGTGGGTGCCTTCTTTGCCCAGCCCGCGCACTGGCGTGTGATGGCCGACCTGGGCATGCTGGCCCTGTCGGCCGGCATCTACAGCGTGCCCATGTACGCGCTGATCCAGATGCGCAGCCAGCCCACGCACCGCGCGCGCATCATCGCGGCCAACAACATCCTCAACGCGCTGTTCATGATCGCCTCCAGCGTGCTGGCCGGCGCGCTGCTGGCGGCGGGCTTCAGCATTCCCCAGGTGTTCCTGATCACGGGCATTGCCAATGCCGTGGTGGCGGCCTACATCTTCTTGCTGGTGCCCGAGTACCTGCTGCGCTTCGTGGCCTGGGTGGCCTCGCGCTTCGTGTACCGCTTCAAGGTGCAGGGCGACGAGCACATTCCGGCCTCCGGCGCGGCCATCCTGGCCTGCAACCATGTGAGCTTTGTCGATGCCGTGCTGCTCATGGCCGCCAGCCCCCGGCCCATCTACTTTCTGATGGACCACCGCATCTTCCGCGTGCCCGTGCTGGGCTGGCTGTTCCGCCTGGCCAAGGCCATCCCCGTCGCGCCCCAGAAGGAAGATCCCGCCACCTACGAGGCTGCGTTCGAGCGCGCCGCCCAGGTGCTGCGCGAGGGTGATCTGCTGGCCATCTTCCCCGAGGGCGGCATCACGCGCGACGGGCAGCTGCAGGAGTTCCGGGGCGGCATCATGAAGATCATCGAGCGTGCCCAGGCCGATGGCCTGCAGGTGCCCGTGGTCCCCATGGCGCTGACCAATCTCTGGGGCTCGTACTTCAGCCGCATCGAGCAGGGCGGCGCCATGGTGCGGCCCTTCCGCCGTGGCCTGTTCAACCGCGTGGGCCTGAACGTGGGCCAGCCCATGGCCCAGGCCGAGGTGCAGCCCGCGCTGCTGCGCGAGCGCGTGCAGCGGCTGCTGGCGGCTTAAGAGGGGTTCTGTTCCTCTACCGTGAAGCTCAGGCCGGCATTGGCCTTGAGCCTGGCGATGAGCGCGTTGCCCATGGCGGGCGCCGTGGTCCAGATGCCGCCGGGCGTGTCCGGGGCGTCCTGCAGCAGGCAGACGGCGGCCTCGGTGATCATCTTGGACGTGGAGCCGTAGCCCGGATCGCGGTCGCCCTTGACGCCCACGCGCAGGCTGTGGCCGGCCGTGTCGGTGCCGATGAACAGCACGTCGTAGAAGCCCGATTCACGCTCTTCGCGCGATGGCCCCTCGCCAGGCTGGGGGCCGTCGTCCGCGCCCAGCGACTTGTCGGCCGCCACGGCGTTGGCCAGGGCCTCGCCCTTTTCGCCCGCACCTGTGACCATCATCTCGTCGTAGACAAAGTCGGCGCCATAGGCATGGCCCAGCAGAAAGTTGGAGCGGTGCACGTTGCGCGTGTTGATGGCCGCCATCACGAAGGGCGCCACCCACAGGCCCAGCACCTCGTCCACCATGGGCTTGCTGCCGGACGGTTGGCGCGGGCCTTCGAAGCCCGGCGTGAGCGAGAACGGATTGCGCAGCAGCTCCAGCACGCCCGGCTGGGCGGCGGCCGCCGCCATGGTGGCCTTGAGGCTGGCTGCCGTGCCGCCCGAGAACGTGCCCTTCATCTTGCGCACCCGGCCCCGCACGCGCTGGGCGGGCTGGCCGAAGCGGGCCTGCATCTCTCGCTGCAGCATGAACACGCCCAGGTCGAAGGGAATGGAATCGAAGCCGCAGGAGAACACGATGCGCGCGCCGCTGGCCTTGGCTGCGGCCTCGTGGGCATCGATCATCTGGCGCATCCACGCTGGCTCGCCGCACAGGTCCACATAGTCCACGCCGGCGCTGGCGCAGGCGGCCACGAGTTCGTTTCCGTAGAGCTGGTAGGGGCCGACCGTGGTCAGCACCAGGCGGGTCTGCTCCATCAGCGCCTGCAGGCTTGCGGGATTGCCGGTGTCGGTCACCACCAGCGGGGTATCGGCGGGCGCGCCCAGCTCGTCGCGCACGGCCGCGAGCTTGGCGGCATTGCGCCCGCCCATGGCCCAGCGCAGGCCGCTGCCTGCGGGGTAGCGCCTGAGCAGGTACTCCACCACCAGCCGGCCCGTGAAGCCGGTGGCGCCGTGGACGACGAGGTCAAAGGGTTTGGTCATGGGAGATCTCCATCAATCAGCGTGGCGAACGTGCGATTGCCCGCTGCACTGCAGCCGGGGTGGGCGCATTGTCTGTGGCGCGCCGCTGGGTTCCTGTCGCCCAGGTGCCGTGCCCGATGTTCTGTGTGCTGGTGTCACGTGCAGGAACTTTTTGGGGCGTAAACAACAGTCAAAAACTTGAAAAGTACCGTTTGGAGATACTCAATGGCCTGTGTCTAGCCACTGTTACGGTTGAATGCAGACACGCAAGTTACGTCTGGGCACCATGCGTCCCGTGTTCAACCAATGCCCTTGAGGGGCACCTCGGCAAATGTCCTCTTCTCCCATCGTCGTTCAGCGTGATACCCGGGCCTGGCAACTGCAGGTGTGGGTGTCGTTCGGCATTGCGGTCTCGCTGTGCGCCATCGGCCTGGCATGGCTGCCCGGCGAGCAGCTGGAGCAGGCCTTCATGGTGATGGGCTATGTGTTCTGCCTCTCGGCCGCCTTCGTGCTGGCCAAGTTCGTGCGGGACAACGAGGGCGGCCGCAGCGGCGCAGGCGACACGCCCATGTGGAAGCTGGTGGTCTGGGCCGGCTTTGCCGTGTCCATGGCGCTGACCGGCTGGGGGCTGGTGAGCATGGACATCAACGTGACCTACAAGGCCTTCCTGGGCGTGAGCTGGCTCTATCTCATCACTACCGCCTTCACGCTGGCCAAGATGCTGCGTGACCGCCACGAGGCCGACCTGGCGCAGGCCCGCATGCATGGCCGCCGCGAGGCCGCGCAACCGGCCGACGCCGAGTGATGTCCACCCCTTCCCCGCATTTCCAGGAGTCCAAGCAATGATGGTCAACCAATCCGTTTTCGCGCGCCTGCCGCGTGCCCTGCTGGCCGCTGGTGCGCTGTGCGCAGCCCTGGCCATGGCGCCTGCCCATGCGCAAAGCGAGGCCTCCGTGGCGCTGTCCATGCTGCCCGTGGCCTCCGTGGTGGGCACGGCTTCGGTGGCTTCGACGGCCGCTGGCGCCGTGGTGGCCTTGCCGGCCGCGCTGTCGGTGGGCGGCGCGGTGCTGACCGTGAAGGCGGTGCAGGCCTCGGCCACGGGCACGGTCTATCTGCTCGAGCGTGCCTCCGACGGCGCCCAGGCCAGCGTGGAAGTGGTGGGGCGGGGCGCCTCCGCCTCGGCCTATGCCGTGGGCACGGTGCTGACCTGCAGCGTGATCGGCGCAGGCGTTGTCATCTCGGCGGCCGGCAAGGTGCTGGCCTTCATTCCCAACGAGATGGGCAAGGCCCTGCTGCACAACGAACGCCTGTGATGCCCGCCATGAAACCGCCTCTTTCCCCTTCCCCTGTGGCCCGTGCCGCCTGCCTGGTGCTGCTGCTGGCCGCTGCGCTGGGCACGGCCCATGCAGGGCGCAGCTGCGAGGACAAGCCCCTCACCCCCCAATCCCTGCAAAAGGGGCTGGACCTGGCCCAGCGCACATCCCAGGCGCTGGATGCCGAATATGCGAAGAACGGCACCCGTGTCGTGCTGCTGGCGCGCGTGGGCCAGGACCTGAGCAAGTACGACCTGCACTATTCCCACTACGGCTGGGCCTACAGGACCCCCGAAGGCCCCTGGCGCGTGGCGCACAAGCTCAACGAATGCGGCACGGCAGGCGGCCATGTCTACCGCCAGGGCCTGGGCGAGTTCTTTCTGGACGACCTGTGGCGCTACGAGGCCGGCGTTCAGGTGCCCACGCCCGCCGTGCAGCAGGCGCTGTGGACCTTTCTGACCCAGCCCCAGACCGTGCTGCGCCTGCAGCACGAGCCCTACAGCATGGTCAGCTATGCCTGGGGCCAGCGCTACCAGCAGTCCAACCAGTGGGCCACCGAAACCCTGGCCGCCGCCATGGAGCCGGCCACGGTGCAGCGGCGCGAGCAGGCCCAGGCCTGGCTGCAGTTCAAGGGCTACGAGCCCGGCGTGCTGGTCATCCGCGCCCTGTCGCGGCTGGGCGGGCGCGTGACGGCTGCCAACATCGCCTTCGACGATCATCCCAACGACAAGCGCTATGCCAGCCGCATAGAGACCGTGACCGTGGAGTCGGTGACGCAGTGGCTGCAGCGCAGCCAGCTGGCGGGTCCGGTGCGCGTGCTGCCCTGAGCCAGGCCGGCTTTTCCTCCGCCTGCGGTCTTCCCCGGCCGCAGGACACTGAAACAGGAGTTTCCCCATGAGCAAGGCCCTGCGTCTGCCCGAGAAATGGTTCCGCCGAGGCCTGTGGCTGGTGGCGGTGGTGTTCGCCTCGTTCCTCATCGGCCTGGGCGGCCTGGTGGTGGGGGACCTGCCCCAGGTCGAGTCGCCGCGCACGGTGGAGGACTTCATCGCACCCGCTGCGGCCGAGCCCGTCAAGGCCGAGATCAAGGCCGCCGATGCCGATCACGACAAGGCGGAGACGGCGCTGCAGAACGCGCGCCTCAAGTACCAGGCCACGCAGGCGCGCTACCGCTCGGCGCGCGAGACCTTCGACAACTGGGTGGCCACGCGCCGCGCCACGGCCCGGCCCGAGCAGGACAGCGAGCTGCTGTCGCGCACCCAGGCGCTGGATGCCATCAAGCAGGAAGAGAACACCGCACGCGCCTCCGTGGAGCGGCTGCAGGATGCCAGCCTGCAGGCACGCCAGCGCCTGGACGCGGCCAACCGCCAGTGGGACGGGCTGCGCGACGGTGCCATGGAGGCCTGGCGCAAGGAGATGCGCGCCATCGAGCTGCGCGTCTTCCTCTACCGCCTGGCGCTGACCCTGCCCCTGCTGCTGGTGGCCGGCTGGCTGTTCGCCAAACAACGCAAGAGCACCTGGTGGCCCTTTGTCTGGGGCTTCATCTTCTTTGCGCTGTTCGCCTTCTTCGTCGAACTCGTGCCCTACCTGCCCGACTACGGCGGTTACGTGCGCTATGTGGTCGGCATCGTGGTGACGGTGCTGCTGGGGCGTGCGGCCATTCTGGGCCTGAACCGCTACCTGGAGCGGCAAAAGCAGCAGGAGTCACTGCCCGAGACGCAGCGGCGCCAGGAACTGGGCTACGACGTGGCCCTGGCCCGCCTGGCCAAGGGCGTATGCCCGGGCTGCGAGCGCCCCGTGGACCTGAAGGACGGCGCCATCGATTTCTGCCCCCACTGCGGCATAGGCCTGTTCGACCGTTGCGGCAGCTGCAATACCCGCAAGAGCGCCTTTGTGCACTATTGCCACAGCTGCGGCACCCAGGCCGATGGCAACCGCAGGAAGCCGGGAGCCGTGCTGCCTTCCACGTCCGCTGCGCCTGCCGTGGCTCCCCTGCCTCCCGTGCAGGAGGCCGGGCCGGCACCGGGTTGAGTCTGGCTGAGCCCGCCTGACCCCCGCCTGAAGTGGCCCTGGCGACGGCCGTGGCGGTGTCGGCCGGAGCCGGCAAGACCCTTGAAGCTGCGCGGGGTTGTGGTACACCATGGCTTGCGCGCTCGGCCGGGGCGCAGATGTCTTCAGCGAGGATGCCATGTCACGCCAGCTGCCGTATCCCCCACAACACACGCCAGCGCAGCCCGCCCACCCACCGGCCGGCGCGTCCGCCCATCTTCTTCCCCTGGCGGCCTGGGCCGTGGGGGCTGCCCTGCTGGCCGGCCATGTGCTGGCCGGCCCTTCTTCATGGAAAGCCTGGGCGGCCTACGCCGCGCTGTCGGCCCTGGCCGGCATGGCCTGGGTCTGGCGCTGCCATGCTGCCGGCCTGCCGCTGACCCGGACGCTGCGCGGCCACGGCTGGATACAGGCCACGATGGCCTTGCTGCTGGCGGCCTGGCAGCCCTCGCTGGCCTGGGCCTCTGCCCTGCTGTGGCTGGCCGCCATCGCCTGGCTGCCCTGGGATGGCGAGCGCGAGCAGGCGCTGCACCTGCCCGCAGGCCAGATCGTGCTGCTGTGCGCCATGCTGGCCATGCTCTGCGCCGTGGTGGTGGCCAGGCCCATGCCGCAGATGGCACCGGGCTCGGTCGCCGTGCGCATTCTGTGGCTGGCCAGCGTGCTGCTGCCGCTGGCCGTGCATGCGCTGGCCCTGTGGCAGGCACTGAGCCGCATGCAGCGCCAGTACACCGAGGAACTGGCGCAGCTGTCCAGCTACTGCGGCCAACTGGCCGACGATGTGCAGCAGCTGCAGACCCGCGTGGGCTCGCTGCAATTGCCCACGGGGCGCGACACGCTGACCGGCGTGGCCAATTACTCGCGATTGATGGATGCCGTCGATGGCCTGCGCGAACGCCATGCGCGCAAGCCTGAACCGTTTTGTGTGGTGCTGCTGGAGCTGGACCCCTGGGTGGAGCGTGCGGGCGTGCACCCGCCGCACAAGGGACCATCGCTGCAGGACCGGGTGCTGCTCATGCTCAGCGGCCTGCTGGTCACCCACCTGCGCACGGTGGACGGCATAGGCCGCTACCGCGATGACACCTTCATGCTGGTGATGCCGGATACCGCCTCCGTCCAGGCCGTCTGGGCGCTGCAGCGCGTGCGCGAGGGCGTGCGCCAGCAGCACTGGAGCGAAAAGCCCATCCCCGACCCCGACAAGGACCCGCTGACCCTGACCCTGGCCGTGGCGGAGTTCCAGGCGGGCGAAACCTCGGAGCGGCTGGTGCAGCGTGCCGAAGCGGCCCTCGCGCATGGCCGCGCCTGCGGGCGCAACCAGATCGTGGTGGCCGAGGACGTGCGGCCGCCACGTACCTCCTAGGCGAGAAGGATGCAATCCCCGGGATTTCCCGGATGCGGTCACAATGGGCGCCCATGAGGGCCGCCGGCCCGCCGCGCTTCTTCGCATGCCCGTGCTTTCCTCCATTTCTCGGAATTTCCCGGACCGTCTCCTGTGGGGGCCGAAGCCGGCGTCGCCGTTGGTGGACGAGGCGCTGCACCTGGAGCGCTGGAAGCGCCGCACCTGGCAACTGCACATCTCCGTGCTGGTCAGCCATATCTATGCGCTGCTGCTGTTTCTGGGCCATGCCTGGGCCGGCTATGCGCCCTGGGCCGTGGTGCTGGGCTATGGCCTGTGGGTGGTGGCGGGCATGGGCTTCATCACCTGGGCCTATGCCAGCGACTGGTGCCACAGGCTGCGCGATCCCGGCATGTTCCTCACGCACCAGCTGGTGTCCATCATCGGCGTGCTGGGCATGGTCATGGCCGCCCCTGCGCTGGCGTTCCAGTCCATGGTGATGCTGATCGCCTTCAGCGCCGACGGTTTCCTGGCGCGCAGCCGCACCAGCTTCTGGCTGACCTGGATAGGCACGCTCATCGCCGTGGCGGCCATCATTCTCTGGCGGGGGCCGCTGATGCGCATGACCACGGACACGGCTGCAGGCCAGTTGCTGGCCTTCGGCGTGGTGCTCGGTGCCGTGGTGCGCTGCAGCGTGCAGGCCACCTTCTTTCGCAGCATGCAGTACCGGCTGGGCATCGCCAATGACAAGCTGGCCACGGCGCTGGCGCAGATCGAGGCCCTGCTGCGCCATGACGACCTGACCGGCGTCAGCAACCGCCGGGGCGTGATCGAGCGGCTGCACGAGGTGCGCACCGCCGCCCACGACCGTGGCACGGTGCTGTGCGTGGCGCTGCTGGACATAGACCACTTCAAGCGCATCAACGACAGCTTTGGCCATGAGGGCGGCGACCGCGTGCTGCGCGCCTTCGGAACGCTGCTGAAGTCGCAGCTGCGCAGTGCCGATGGCGTGGGCCGCTATGGCGGTGAGGAGTTCCTGCTGGTGCTGCCCGACACCGACCTCGCCCAGGCCAGCGAATTGCTGGAGCGCCTGCGCCTGCGCATTGCCGAAGCCCCGTGGACGCAGACCCTGGGCGAGGGCGCCCGCGTCACCTGCACGCTGGGCGCCGCGCAGTACCGCGCGGGCGAGTCGGTGGAGGCGACCATTGCGCGTGCCGATGCGGCGCTTTACCGTGGCAAGGCCCAGGGCCGCAACTGCACCGTGCTGGAGCCGCAGCAGGCCCGGCCGGCCCCCAGCGCAACGCCTGCCTGACTGCCTGTGGCGTGTGGCTTGTGAGTGCAGCTCACGACGAGTGCCAGAAAACATCGTTATTCATTCGCACGGATCGTCCATAGCATCGGCACCCTGTCCAGGACGGGCTGGGATGTGCATATGAATCAATGGATCGCTGAAACCGCCGGCAACATCGCCGGGAACATGGCCGTAGACATTGCGGGTTGGGAAGGGCGTTTGTCGTCCAGGCCCCGCCAGCTGCAGGCCGGGCCGCTCAGTGCTGAACTGGCCGATGGCTGCCTGCGCAGCGTCCGCTACGGCAGCCTGGAGGTCCTGCGCTCCGTGGCCTTTGCGGTGCGTGATGAACAGGGAGACCGCTGCGTGCATGGCAGCGGCGAACTGAGCTTGCGCGAGAAAGGCGACCGCTTCGAGGTCCTCTACGAAACCGCGGTGGACTGTGGTGCCCTGCGCCTGGCATGGCGCGTGCGCATCGCGGGGTCGGCGCGCGGGCTGGGCTTCACGGCCTGGGCGCGCGCCCTGGATGGCATGGAGGGAGGCCTGCAGCGCGGCCTGCGCGGTGGATGCGCAGGGCTGGAGATCGTCTATCCGCGCAATGCGCTGGCGGGCCGGTCCGTGCATGTGGAGCATGCCGATGGCAGTGCCCAACGCACCGTGCTGCCCGAGCCCGATGCGCTGCTGCGCGTGTCGCAGCTGTCCGCCATCACCCATGAGCCTGCGCCCGGCCTGCAGGTGGGCTGCCGGCTGGAGGGCGCGGAGTTCGAGATGGTGGGCCAGTGCTGTGGCGGCAAGTCCTTCTTCAGGCTGCAGCCACGCGCGCAGTCCCCTGCGCATTCCTACCTGTTGACCCGGGGCCGGGCCCTGGTGCAGATGGCCAGCTTCTCGTTTGCCGCGCCCGGCGCCATGCAGTAGGGCCTGGCCGGCCGCACCTGCCGCACCGAGGCTACCGCGGCTGCATCAGCCCGCTCCGTGGATGCGGGCGGCGTGCACCGTGGCCTCCAGCAGCTTTCTCTCCCTCTCCAGGTGGGCAATGAACTGGGCTTGCTCCATGGCCATGGGCTTGAAGCCGGCGTCGGCGAGCTTGCGCACCAGATCCGGCTCGGCCAGCACGGCTGCGGTCTCGCGGGCCAGGCGCTCGGCAATGCGGGCGTCGGTGCGGGCCGGCAGCAGCAGGCCCTGCCAGGCCTCGACATCAAAGGACTGCCAGACCGGCGTTTCCTGCAGGCTGGGTATCTGCGGCAAGGTGGCGGCGCGCAGGCGCGAGGTCACGCCCAGGCCACGCAGCTTGCCTTCGCGTACAAAGGACTGGACCAGGGCCACGGGCAGCACGGCCAGGTCGATCTGCCCGCCCGCCAGCTCGGTCAGCGCCTGCGGGCCGGATTTGTAGGGCACATGCGTCCATGACAGGCCGGCCTGTTGCTGGAGCATTTCTGCGGTCAGGTGCAGGCTGGTGCCCACGCCATCGGTGCCCACGGTCAGCCGGCCCGGCTGCTGGCGCGACAACTGCACCAGTTCGGCCGCCGTGGTGGCCGGCAGGTCGGGACGGCCTGCCAGCACGAAGGCCGAAGAGGCCACGGGCGCCACGGGCAGCAGTTCCCTGAGGCCGTCATACCGGAAGCGCTCTGGCGACACCAGCGGCGCAATGAGCACGCAGCTGGCCACGCCGAACAGCGCGGTATGACCGTCCGGCCTGGCCTTGATCACCCGCTGGGTGGCGATGGTGCCCGAGGCGCCCACGGTGTTTTCTATGACCACGGGCTGGCGCAGCCGCTCCGCCAGGCGCGGCATGACCAGGCGCGCGGCCACGTCCACGCTGCCGCCCGGCGAAAAGGGCACGACCACGGTCAGCGGCTGGCTGGGCCAGGCGTCGACCCCCGCCGTGGACGCACGGGCTGCCGATGACAGCCAGGGCGCGCCCAGCATCCAGGCCGCCAGTTGCCTGCGGTTGAGGCTCATGACAGCCTCCCGGCGGCACCCAGCCAGGGCAGCTGGTCCGCGTGGTAGCGCCAGGTCTGGAACACGCTGTTGAGCCGTCCGGGGCCGGTGCGGCGCGCTGCGGCATCGGGGTACTCGGCGAACCAGGGCAGGATGTATTCCCAGACCACCTCCCCCGCAGGCGTGACCTCGAAGAGCCGGCCCGTGGCCGATTCGGTGATGTGGGTGTTGCCGTTCCACAGGCGCTGGGCATTGCCCATGAAGGCGGTGTAGAAGGCGTTGACCATCTCGTCCTGGTAGCTCCAGACCACGCGGTGGTCGGCAGGATCGATCTCCACCACGCGCGAGAAGGCCACATGGGCGCCTTCGCGGAAGTTGCCGTTGTCGAAGGCCAGGATGTGGCCGTTGTCCAGCGCCACGGGCGCATGCTGGTGCGAGACCACCGAGGGTGGAATGTGCAGCGTCACCGCGCCGCTGGCCTTGTCCACGGCAATGATGCCGGAGGTGGTGCGCAGGCTCATGAGCACGCTGCCGTCGGCCCTCACGCCCAGGCCGTTGACCAGCGGCCAGTGGTAGCGGCCGAAGCCCGGGTGGATGGGGAAGTCCTCGGGCGCCAGATGCTCCCAGGCCTTCCATTCCCAGACCAGGCGGCCGCTGCGGTCCACTTCGCGGATCACGTCGCCGTACATCACCTCGCCGGGCCCGTGCGCGGTGCCGCCGGGCACGCGCTCGGCAAAGCCCGCAGGCACGGGCGCGCAGGCGGCATAGAGCAGATGGCCGTTGGGCAGCCACTGCGCGTCATGGTGGTGGTCCGGGTCCTCGTGGCGCCAGACGATCTCGCCCTGCGGCGTGACCTCGTAGAAATCGCCGCCATGCCACATGGACCACGGCGCATAGCGGTCTGGCGAGCGGGGGTGGTTGCCGTTGTAGCCGAGGTTGCCGTTGGGCAGGATCACGGCGTGCCGGCCCGCGCGCACGGGCAGCTTCCATTCATGGGCCACGCGGCCTTCGATGTCCACCAGGTAGACATGGCCGTCGGCCGTCTGCGGCGCGATCAGGGTGTAGCCGCCGGCCGAGAGGGCGGGGTCGTGGGCGATGAGTCCGACGCCGCGGCGGCGCTGGGTGACTTGGTCTACGGTGCTTGCCATGGGCTGCTTTCAAAGGAGGCCGGGAATGAGCGCCACTCTAGGCAGTCGCAAGCGTCAGGAATAGCTGTTTGTTTTGGATGAGGTGTCAGATAAAAATTTACACTCCGCGCCATGCCCGCAATCTCCCAGGCCTTTCGCTGTTTTGACGAGGTGGCGCGCCGTGGCTCGGTGCGCAAGGCCGCCGTCACGCTGCACCTGACGGCGGCCGCCGTGAACCAGCAAATCCTCAATCTGGAGGCCCAGGTCGGCGTGCCGCTGTTCGACCGCCTGCCGCGCGGCATGCAGCTGACAACGGCCGGGGAGCTGATGCTGGCGGCCGTGCGGCGCAGCCAGCGTGACTTCGACAACGCGCTGGCCCAGGTGGAGGACCTGCGCGCCCTGCGCCGGGGCCATGTGCGCGTGGGCGTGTCCCATGCCACGGCCGAGTACCTGCTGCCCCTGGTGATCGCCAGCCTGCACGGGCGCTATCCGGGCATCACCTTCAGCGTGCGTTCGGGCACGGGCGAGGAGCTGCTGCGCGGCGTGGCGCAGGGAGAGATCGATGTGGCCTATTGCCTGCGCCGCCCGCCGCCGCCGGGCGTGCAGGAGGTGCGCGCCTGGCCCCAGCCGCTGGGCGCGGTGATGGCCCCCGGCCATCCGCTGGCCACCGAGCCGCGCCTGCTGCGCCTGCGCGATTGCGTGGACTATCCGCTGATCCTGATGGCGCCGGGCATGGAGCTGCGCAGCATGCTGGAGCAGATGGACAGCGCGGCCCTGCACCAGCAGCGGCCGCTGGTGGAGACCAGCTCCGTGCCCATGGTGCGGCGCCTGGTGGCCGGCAGCACGGCCCTGGGATTCCTGGTGCCCGACAACGTGGCCGAGGATGTGGCGGCCGGCCGCCTGCTCTGGCGGCCCCTGCATGACGCAGGTGCGCAGTTGCCCGGCTGCCTGTACCAGCGCATCGGCTACACCAAGGCAGCCGCCATGCGGCTGTTTCTGGACGAACTGGAGCGCGTGGCCGACGAGATGCGCGCCGGCTTCGAGACCGGCGTGTCCTGGTCGCTCAAGGACCTGGCGACCTGAGTGATCTGAGCGACTCGAGTAATCGGCTGAGGGGCGTCAGACGCCCCGGGCGCGCTCGGCCTTGAAGCGTGCGCGCATTTCAGTGAAGTTGCCCGCCTCCAGCGCATTGCGCACTTCCTGCATCAGGTTCAGGTAGTAGTGCAGGTTGTGGATGGTGGTGAGCATGGGGCCCAGCATCTCGCCGCAGCGGTCCAGGTGGTGCAGGTAGGCGCGCGAGAAGCCGTCGCGCCCGCCTTGCTCCCAGCTCACGCCGCTGGTGCCTGCGCAGGCATGGCAGGTGCAGCTGGGGTCCAGCGGCTGGTGGTCGGTCTTGTGGCGTGCGTTGCGGATCTTCAGGTCGCCATAGCGCGTGAAGATGGTGCCGTTGCGCGCATTGCGCGTGGGCATGACGCAGTCGAACATGTCCACGCCGTCGGCCACGCCCTGCACCAGGTCCTCGGGCGTGCCCACGCCCATCAGGTAGCGCGGCTTGTGGGCCGGCAGGCGGTGGGGCGTGTGGGCCATGATGGCCAGCATCTCGTCCTTGGGCTCGCCCACCGAGACGCCGCCCACGGCATAGCCGGGGAAGTCCATCTCGACCAGGGCCTGCAGCGATTCCTCGCGCAGGTTCTCGTACATGCCGCCCTGCACGATGCCGAACAGCGCATTGGGGTTGCCCAGGCGCTGGAACTCGTCGCTGGAGCGCTTGGCCCAGCGGCGGCTCATCTCCATGCTCTTGCGTGCCTCGGCCTCGGTGGTCTTGTGGCCGTTGGTCTCGTAGGGCGTGCATTCGTCCAGCTGCATGACGATGTCCGAGTTCAGCACGGTCTGGATCTGCATGCTGACTTCGGGCGACATGAACAGCTTGTCGCCGTTGACCGGGCTGGCGAAGTGCACGCCTTCCTCGGTGATCTTGCGCATGGCCCCCAGGCTCCAGACCTGGAATCCGCCCGAGTCGGTGAGGATGGGCTTGTCCCACTTCTCGAAGCCGTGCAGGCCGCCGAAGCTCTGCATGATGTCCAGCCCCGGGCGCATCCACAGGTGGAAGGTGTTGCCCAGGATGATCTGCGCGCCCATCTCCTGCAGGCTGCGCGGCATCACGCCCTTGACGGTGCCATAGGTGCCCACGGGCATGAAGATGGGTGTCTGCACCACGCCGTGGTTGAGCGTGAGCTGGCCGCGGCGCGCGTGGCTGGAGGGATCGGTCTTGAGCAGGTCGAATTGCAGCATAGCCCTCCATTGTCCCAGATGGCCGCATGTGCGTGTCGGACGCTCCGTGACTGTCCCCGGAGCCCGTCTGGCTTAGCCGGCCCGCGTCTACACTGGGGTGGTTGCGATTCGCCAGCTACAAAAAAGGAGGTCCGCATGCTGAAGATCATGATTGCCGTCGATGGGTCCGAGCCCTCGCTGGATGCCGTGCACCACGCCATCTCCCTGGTGCGCCAGGGCCTGCAGGCGCATTTCGTGCTGGCCCATGTGCAGCAGGAAGCCTCGCTGTTCGAGCTGGCCACGCAGGACTCGGACATGATTGCCGCCGCCAGCGTGGACGCCGGCATGCACCTGGTGGCGCCGGCCGTGGCCCTGGTGCGGGCGGCCGGCATTTCCTACGAGGTGGAGATCGGCCTGGGCGAGCCCGCCGCCGCGCTGGCCGACATTGCCGAGAGCACGGGCTGCGAGCAGATCATCATCGGTGCACTGGGCCAGGGCGGCCTGCGGCGCGTGCTGATCGGCTCGGTCTCGCGCGAGGTGGCACGCAACAGCCGGCTGCCCGTGACCATCGTCAAGCATGCCGAGCCGCACGATGAAGAAGGGGAAGAGGACCTGGGTCCCGAGTGAGGGGGTGCCGCGCGCGCGGGCTTTCAGGCGGCCCGCCGTTGCTGGCCCTGATGGGACTGGTGCCGGCCTGCATGGGCGCCGTAAGCTCCGTAGGCACCATGAGCGTGCGCATGCGCGTGGGGTTGCAGCTTGCCGTGCGGCAGGCTGGCCAGGCGCTGGAACATGCGGCGGCAGTAGCCGCGTATGCCCAGGCATTTGTTGATCTCATCCACCGGCAGGGGCCCGGAGACCACGACGATGCTGTCGGCCTGGTCCCAGTCGCCGGCCGCGCGCAGCCGCCTGCGCGTGCACAGCGCCCAGGCATGGATGCGCGTGGGCGAGCCATGCTCATGGACCTGGCCCGTGACCAGGTCGAAGGCAATGGCCACCAGCTCGGTCCTGAGCCGGCAGCGGCGCTCGCCCGTGATGGCACTGGGCGTCTCGCGCATGTCGTACAGGCAGTAACTGCCGGCCTTGAGCTGGTATTGCAAATCCATGGCGGACCTCCGCGGTTCGTTCTGGGGCGGGTTCCGGGCCTGCCTGAAAAGGCCCGGGGCATCGGCGCATTCTGACGCATGGCCCCGGCCGCTGGCAATGCAGCCAGCGGGACGGGGCTTCCCCGCGAAGGGCAAGCGGCAAAGCGTGCCCCGCGAGGGCCGGTCTTCTAGAAGTCCAGAAGACTGAAACCCACGCTGAGCACGGTGCGCTTGTAGTTGTAATCGATCAGGCTGTCACCGTATCCGCTGAAAAGCTGGACATGCAGGCGCAAATTGCTCTTGCCACCGTTCCATCCTTCGCCTAGGGTGCGCAGCCATTCGACGCGGCCGGAGCCACGGCCCTGGCCCAGCGAGCCGCGCGCAGTGAAGCCCAGATAGTTCTGTGCATTGACGTTCCAGCCCAGTTTCACCTCGCCCCGGCCTATGTAGTCCTGGATGCGCGGGTTGTCGTCGTGCTCGGCGCTTTCGCGGATGCGCTGCCAGGCCTTGGCGTGCAGCTGCCAGCGGTTGTCCAGCTCGAAGCCGGTCATCAGATACCAGCGGTTCCAGCTGCGCGACAGCGGATCGCTCTGGCCGTTGGACTGGTGCACCAGGCCCACGCCGCTGTAGCGCCAGCGCCAGCCGAAGGGCAGCCGGGCATCGGTGGGGTAGACGTAGAAGATCTCGGGCTCGTGGTCCGTGTTGCGGAAGGGCCGCGAGATGGCGGGGCTGAACAGTTGCCAGTACGACTGCTGGGTGTAGCCGACCCACAGCGAGTCCTTGCCCGCCGAGGTGCTGCTGGTCAGCAGGCCCTGGGCGACCTTGGTGCGCACGGACAGCTGCACGCGCATTTCCTCGGTCTTGTAGGGCTGCGACTGCGCAGGGTCCTTGCCGGGCGTGGTGGGCTGCCGGTTGACATGGTCGGCCGTCACCACGGACACGGACATGGGCCGGTAGCCGCGGAAGCTGAAGGTGCCGCAGTCGCTGCCCGGTTCCAGCTCGAAGTAGCGCGACAGCTCGCTGTAGCGCGGGTCGCGGCAGCCGCCGTTGGTGGGCGTGGTGGGCAGCGCCAGGCCCTGGCCGCTGTCGGCCGTCACCACGGGGGCGGGCGTGGGCAGGGCGCCAGGATCGGCTGCGGCGCTGGCGGCCGGAGCACTCCAGCCGGTGGCCGGCGGCGCGGTCAGCGGCTGCTGCTGCTGAGCCCACGTGTCGAAGCAGGCCAGGCGAGACTGGTTGTCCGTGGTGGCGGCGCACTGGCGCCAGGCGTCCTCGGACAGGGGGCGGGGCGCGGTCTGTGCCTGGGCGCCGAGCCAGGGCGTGGCGCCCAGTCCCATGGCCAGGGCCCACTGCAGGGGTGTCGGCGTGCGGCTTGGGCGCTTGCGGCGATCCAGGTGTGTAGGAGTCGTCATGGCTTGGGTCCGGTGATGGAAGGAGCGAAGAGTAAGGGGTAATGAGTGAAGAGGGAGCAGGGGGCTCGTGTGCAGGCTCGGGGGCCGGTCACGGCGCGAGCTTGCGCAGCACGAAGGGCCGGGGCGCCGCATCGTCGCCTTCGATGAAGTTGCCGCGGATCTCGCGGGCGCAGCTGCCTTCGACGACATCGCCCAGCCAGGTGGCGGTGATGCGCTTGCCGTCGGCGCTTTCTTCCAGCGTGATGTGGTCATCGGCCACGTCGCCGACCATGGGGCGGGTGTCTGCGCCGCGCGCGATCGTGCCCTTGACGTTGCCCTTCCACTGGGGGTGCGGCCCCAGCTGCAGGCGCACGGGCTGGGACTGGCCTTCGACGGTTCCCGTCCATTCGCCCTGCAGCTGGCTGTCCTTCATCTCCTCGTCGCCGGGGCATGGGGCGTGTGGCAGGGCGGTGGCAGCGCGGGCGGCCTTGGGCGCGGCCTGGAGGGTGGGCCGGGTGGTGGTCTGCAGGTCCGTGCTGGAGCAGGCGGTGGTCACGGCCACCAGCGCCAGGCTGAGAACGGGGCGGTAAAAACGCATGCGGTGTCTTTCTGGAATCAGGAGTCGGCGGGCGTGGACTGCTGTGCCTTGAGGGCGAACTCTGCGCGCAGCTGGCGCAGCTTCTCGCGCGGGTCCTCGCGCGAGGTGGCGGCGTCCAGGCCCATTTCCTTGATGAAGCGGCTGGGCAGGGTGGAGACCATCTCGCGCCCCTTCTTGCGGCGCTTGGTCCAGCTCACGGCCAGCGAGCGCCGGGCGCGCGTGATGCCCACGTACATGAGGCGGCGCTCTTCCTGCAGGCGCTGGGCGGTTTCGTCGCTGACCTTCTGCTGGCGGCCGTTGTCGTCGTCGAGCTTGAAGGGCAGCATGCCCTCGGTCACGCCCACCAGCATCACATGCGGCCATTCCAGGCCCTTGGAGGCATGCAGGGTGGACAGGATGACCATGTCCTGCTCCTTCTCGCGCTCGCTGATGGTGGACAGCAGGGCGATGTTGCGCGCCACTTCCAGCAGGCTCTTGACCTCGGTGTGCGTGGTCGTGCCCGCCGCATCCTCGATCTGGCCGCCGGCGCGCTGGGACATCCAGTCGCAGAACTCCAGCACGTTGCTCCAGCGCGCGGCGGCGACCGATTCGCTGTCCTCGCTGTCGTAGAGGTACTGCTCGTAGCCGATCTCCTTGAGCCAGTCGAGCATGAAGCCGCGCGACTGCTCGGCGCCCAGCGTGTGGCGGGCGCGGTACTCGAGGTCGTTGATGTAGCGGCCGAACTCCAGCAGGCTGTCATGCGCCTTCTTGGGCAGGGCCGCTTCCAGCATGTGCGCGAACAGGGCGCCGAACATGCTGAGCTTGTGCTGCGAGGAAAACTCGCCCAGCTTGCCCAGCGTGGTGTGGCCTATGCCGCGCCTGGGCGTGCCGATGGCGCGCAGGAAGGCGGGGTCGTCGTCGTTGTTGATCCACAGCCGGAACCAGGCGCACAGGTCCTTGATCTCGGCGCGGTCGAAGAAGCTGGTGCCGCCCGAGACCTTGTAGGGAATGCTGGCCTTGCGCAAGGCCTTCTCGAAGGGCTTGGCCTGGTGGTTGGCGCGGTAGAGGATGGCGAAATCCTTCCAGTCCGGCGGCGGGTTGCTGGCCGCGCGCAGGCTCTGGATACGGGCGACGGCGCGCTCGGCCTCGTGCTCCTCGGTGTCGCAGTCCACGATGCGCACGGGCTCGCCCTCGCCCAACTCCGAGAACAGCGTCTTCGGATAGAGCTTGGGGTTGGGCTGGATGACGTTGTTGGCCGCGCGCAGGATGGCCGAGGTGGAGCGGTAGTTCTGCTCCAGCTTGATCACCTTGAGCTGCGGGAACTCCACCGGCAGCTTCTTGAGGTTGTCCAGCGTGGCGCCGCGCCAGCCGTAGATGCTCTGGTCGTCGTCGCCCACGGCGGTGAAGTGGGCGCGGCTGCCCACCAGCATCTTGAGCAGCTCGTACTGCGTGGCGTTGGTGTCCTGGTATTCGTCCACCAGCACATGGCCCAGCAGGCGCTGCCATTTCTCGCGCACCTCGATGTGGTTCTTGAGCAGGCGCATGGGCATGCCGATCAGGTCGTCGAAATCCACGCTCTGGTAGGCGGTCAGGCGCTCTTCGTAGCGCTGCATGATCAGCGCCGTGCTGCGCTCGTTGTCGTCCTGGGCCATGGCCAGGGCCTTGCGGCTGTCCCAGCCGGCGTTCTTCCAGTTGCTGATGGTCCACTGCCACTGGCGCGCCGTGGCCAGGTCGGTGGTGCCGCCCGAGCAGTCCTTGAGGATGCCCGTCACGTCGTCGGCGTCCAGGATGCTGAACTGGGGCTTGAGGCCCAGCACATGGCCGTCCTCGCGCACCATGCGCACGCCCAGGGCGTGGAAGGTGCACACCAGCACGTCCTTGGCCTGGCGGCCGATGAGGCCGGCCGCGCGCTCGCGCATTTCGGCTGCGGCCTTGTTGGTGAAGGTGATGGCCGCGATGCGGCGCGGCGCCATGCCCATCTCGATCAGGCGCCCGATCTTGTGCGTGATCACGCGTGTCTTGCCCGAGCCCGCGCCGGCCAGAACCAGGCAGGGGCCTTCGGTGTAGTGGACGGCCTGGAGCTGGGCCAGATTGAGTCCTGCGGACATGGGTGCGTTGCGCGGGGAAAGGCGTGAAAGTGAGGGAAGCGGGAGCATACCGCTTCGGGGATCGAGGCCATCAGGCCATGTGTAAGCACCCTTGGAATTCGGCGACAAATCTCGCGGCCACTCTGGTCCGTACTGTGGCGGCGTTGGTCTAAATAGAAAAGTTCACATTAAATCAAGTGAGTAATGTGTAAAAACTATCCAAAATATCAGTCTTCGCCGATGTTCTGTCACGGGCGAATCTGGTTTGTCCATTTCAGTTCCTATCCGGTGAGGTGTCAAAGATGGCTCGCACTACAGACGAGATCGGCCTGGCTGCCGAGCTGTGGTCTCCTCTGCTCAAGCAGCGTTTTGAGGCATTGTTCGCCGTGGCGTCCCGCAAGTCGCTGCGCGGCTGGCGGCAGGTGCCCCTAGTCAGCGCCCAGGTGCTGGTCGTGGATGGCAACATGCCCGCGCCCGAGGCTGCAGGGTGGATGCCCTGCGTGGTCTACGTGGGTGGAGTGCCCCAGGGACAGCACCTGGAGCGCACGCAGCAGCGACTGGCCACCTATCTGGACATGAATTTCACGCTGTCCGACCTGATCGACATGCTGGACCGGGCGGCCGTCTTCCTCATGGACTGGACGGTGCGCCAGCAGGTGGCGACGTCGCATACGCTGGCGCGGGCGCTGGACGATCTGCAGCAGCAGGGCGTGGACTGCCGCTACCGCTTCCAGCTCAAGGCCTGGGTGGCGCTGCCCGCGCCGTGGAACAACTCCGAATGCCTGCGTGCCCTGGCCATGCTGTGCCGTGGCCCCATGGAGGTGGCCCTGTTGTGCGAGCACAGCGGCATGCAGGCCCGCGCCGTGGCCGAACTGCTGCGCCATCCCCGGCTGCGCAGCCTGCTGGAGTGCAGCCTGCGGCCCGCGCGCGAATACGATCTCCCGCCGCTGCGCCGCAGCCGCGCACAGGCGCCTGACGCGGTGGCCGGCCTGCCGCGCCAGTGGGTGCAGAAGCTGGCCGGCTGGATCCGGCGCGGAGGAGTGGCATGAGCCTGTGGATGAACGCGCAGCCTGCTGCCGGGTTGGTACGGGTGAGCCTGGTGGGCCCCATGGGCATAGGCAAGACCACGGCGCTGCGCAGCCTGTGCGGCGCGTTGATGGCGGCGGCGGATGTGCCCAATCTGGACCGGGCCTCCCATTCCAAGGAGTTCACCACGGTGGGTGCCGAGTTCGGCGAGATCGACCTGGGCGGTGGAGAGCGGCTGCAGCTGGTGGGCAGCCCGGGGCAGGAACGCTTCGACTTCGTGCGCCGCTGGGTGCTCAATGCCTCGGTGGGCGTGCTGCTGATGGTGGATGTCTGCGACGCCAGCGCACCGGACTACGCGGCGCAGTGCCTGGCCGAGATCGCCTCTCTGGAATCCGGGCCCCTGGTGGTGGTGGTCAGTTGCCGTGATGCCAGCGAGCAACAGCAGGAAGCATTCAGCAGCGCCTTGGCGGACAGAGGTCACGGTATAGTGCCTGTCATCCAGGCGGACCCCCGTGACCGGCAGCAGTTGCTGGATGCGCTGGGGGTGCTCGTTTCCTTGCTTTCCTTGCAAAGTCAGGTATGAAGACACCAACGCTTCCCCGGATTCCTCCCTCTCTGATCGAAGCTGGCAGCGATGTGCTCCACCGCGTGGTGGCGCCCCTGGAGGGCGTGCACATCGCCTTGCTGTGCACGCCTGACGGCTTCGAGATCACCTCCCTGCGGGTCAGGAGCGAACTGCCGACGGAGCGCCTGTCGGCCATGGCGGGCTCGCTCATGGCCATGGCCAGGGCCGTGGCCACCGAGATAGGCCACAAGTCCTGCCGGCGGCTGACCTTCGAGACCGAGCTGGGCACCGTCCTCTTCCAGGCCGTGGCCGGCAACCAGCCGGCCATCCTGTGCATGGTGGTCGATCAAAGCGCCCTGCTGGGCCGCGCGCTGTGGGCGGCGGGCGAAGTGGCCTCCGAACTGTCCCGTTCCTGATCCGCGGCATCCGCTGCAGAAGTTTGGTTTTCTTCCCCCGAGGAGCGGGCGCGGTGGTCCATCGCACAGCCTGCCCTTGCTATTTGAAAAGGTGGCATATGGCTTCGATACATGATTCTCTGAACGGCCTGCTGGGCATCGATGGCGCCCTGTGCGCGGCCCTGGTGGACAGCACCAGCGGCATGCTCATGGGCAGCGTGGGCTCCGGCCTCGACATGGAGCTGGCCGCTGCCGGCAACACGGAGGTGGTGCGCGCCAAGCTCAAGACCATGCGCATGCTCAAGCTCGATGACGCCATCGACGACATCCTGATCACCCTGACGCACCAGTACCACATCATCCGGCCCGTGGCCGCCCATGAAGGTGTGTTCTTCTACCTGGTGCTGGACAAGAGCCGCTCCAATCTGGCGCTGGCCCGCCGCAAGGTGCAGGACGTCGAGAAGGACCTGGCGCTGTAAGCGCACGCGCTTGTTGCGCTCACGCCCGTCCTGCCGGATGCGTATTCCGGCAGGTTTTTTTTCGCCCGGCGTCCGCGCGGTGACACGGGCGCGCGGCAGCGGCACCGGCTTGCTGCCAGAATCGCCGCGTGCTGTCCGTTCTGCTGATCACCTTCCCCTTCTTCGCGCTTGTGGCCTGCGGCTTTGCGGCCACCTGGCGTGGCGTGCTGCCGCAGGCGGCGATACCGGGGCTCAATGCCTTCGTGCTGTATTTCGCGCTGCCCTGCATGCTGTTCCGCTTTGGCGCGCAGACGCCGATTGCACAGTTGCTGGATGTGGGCGTCTCCGTGGTCTACCTGCTGTGCGCGCTGCTGATGGTGGGCGCCACCGTGGCGCTGACCGTGCGGCGCGTGGGCTGGAACGATGCGGCCTTTGGCGCGCTGGTGGCGGCCTTTCCCAATACCGGCTTCATGGGCGTGCCCATGCTGGTGGCGCTGCTGGGCGAGCGTGCGGCGGGCCCGGTCATCGTCACCATGGCCATCGACATGGTGGTGACCACTTCGCTGTGCATTGCGCTTTCGCGCCTGGGGCTGCCGGGCGGGCATGGCATGTCCGTGGCGCTGCGCAGGGCGTTTGCCGGCATGGCCGCCAATCCCATGCCCTGGGCCATCGTGCTGGGTGGCGTGGCCTCGGGGGCAGGCTGGACGCTGCCCGGTCCCATCGACCGCACCGTGGCCATGCTGGCGGGCGCGGCCTCGCCCGTGGCGCTGTTCACCATTGGCGCCGTGCTGGCGCGCTCGCAGATGAACAGCCACGAGCGCGTGGCCGCGCGCGACTACGTGCCCATTGCGCTGGCCAAGCTGCTGGTCCACCCGCTGCTGGTCTGGGCCGTGGCCCGTGCGGCCATGGCGCTGGGCCTGCCGCTCGGCGAAGAGGCCTTTGTGGCGCTGGTGCTGCTGGCCGCGCTGCCCAGCGCCAGCAATGTATCGCTGCTGACCGAGCGCTTCGGGGCGCACGGCGGGCGCGTGGCCCGCATCATCCTGGTGTCCACGGTGCTGGCCTTCCTGAGCTTCTCGGGCGCCGTGGCGCTGATGACCTGAGCAGGCCCCGGGCACACCTGAGCGGCAGGCCCGGGGCGCACGGGCATGCTGGTGCTCACTACAATCCCGCCCATGTTTTTTCACCACCTCGACGGGATCGCATGAAATCCTCCCCCTCTGCCCCGGCAGGCGTTCCCGCGGGCGCGGCCCTGCTCTGGATGGTGACGCTGGCCTGCCTGCTCTGGGCCCTGGTGTCCTGGCTGGCCAATGGCAATCTGGACGGCTACCACGACATGCTGGAGAACTATGCCTGGGCCCAGCCGCTGCAGCTGGGCACGCACAAGCATCCGCCGTTCTTCGCCTGGGTGGTCGGCCTGTGGTTCATGGTGTTCCCGCAGAACGACGGCTTCTATCGCCTGCTGTCCTATGCCAATGTGGGCGTGGGCATCTGGGGCGTCTACGTGCTGGGCAGGCGCCTGGGGCTGGCGCGCCTGGCGCCGCTGGGCGCGGCCCTGTTGCTGTGGTGCTTTCCGTATACCACGCTGGCCGGCAAGTTCAACGCCAACAGCCAGCTGCTGTCCCTGTGGCCCTGGGCGGCGGCCCTGCTGCTGGCCAGCTGGCAGGAAAAGGGCGCGCGCGGCGTGGCCTTCAGCGTGGCGCTGGGCGTGGTCTCGGCCGCCTGCATGCTCAGCAAGTACTACAGCGGCGTGTTCCTGGCCGGTTTCCTGCTGCCCATCTTCCTGGTGCGTGAAGGGCGCCAGTGGCTGCTCACACCCCGGCCCTACGTGGCGCTGGCAGCCTTTGGCCTGGCGCTGGCGCCGCATGTGGCCTGGATTGCCCACCACCAGTGGGTGACGCTGGGCTATGCCATGGACCAGGGCGGCGGGCAGGTGGTGTGGGGCTATGTGCTGCGCTTTGCGCTGGCGCCCATCTTCTACTGGCTGCCGGCCTGGCTGGCCGTGTGCCTGGTGTATGGCTTCATGCAGGCCCGCCAGCAAGGCGGCGGCTGGCTGCGCTGGAGTGCGCGTTTCCTGCGCCGCAGCTGGTGCTGGCAGGGGCGCGGCGACACGCTGTTCTGGCTGGCCCTCATGCCCTGGCTTGCGACGCTGGGCTTTGGCGCCACCGGCGTGGTGGAGCTGTCCACGCCCTGGGCCATTCCCATCGGCTATGCCTTCGTGCTGCTGTGGCTGCGCAACCTGGACGCCGAGGCGCCCGCCGTGACGCAGGCCGCGCTGGCCGCGCTGCGCCGCGCCTGGTGGCCGAGCATGGCCGTGGTGCTGGTGATCGGGCTGGCCGTGGGCTGGGGCAATGCGCGCAAGAGCGGCTCCGACTACTACCGCCCTGCGGCCGATGCGGCGCAGGCCATCGTGCTGTCCTGGAACCAGCGCCACCCGCAGCAGCCGCTGCAGTGGGTGGGCGGCGACTGGGCGGAAAACGCCATGCTGTCTTTCTATGCCCAGCCGCATCTGCGCACCATTCCCGGCCTGCCCGACAGCGAATATGCGCGCGTGCTGGCGCTGCCGGACTGGCGCCAGCAGCCCGGGCTGCTGCTGTGCCCGCGCGGCCCGGTGGCCAGCGAGCCCGGCCCGACCGCGAAATCGCGCGACTGCGAGCAGCAGGCGCAGGCCTGGCTGGCGAAGCTGGGCCTGCCGCAGGAGGCGCGTGTGCTCACGGTGCAACGCTCGGGCTGGCGTTTTCCTCGGCCCAGTCCCTATGCCTATGCGGTTTTTGACGTGTTGCCGCGCGCGGGCAGCCAGCCCGCTGACAATGCTGGCCTATGACCGAATTGCATGCTGACATTGCTCCGGCCGCTCCCAAGGGGATGCTGCCGCGCCCCCCGCTGCGGCTGAGCTGCGTGGTGCCAGCCCACAATGAAGAGGGCAACCTGGAGGCGTTCCTGCGCGCCCTGGACGCGACGGTGCGCACGCTGACGCCCGACTACGAGCTGATCGTCGTCAACGACGGCAGCCGTGACGCCACGCACGAGATCGCGCTGCGCATGGCCCAGGAACTGCCCGTGCGCTATCTGGCGCTGTCGCGCAACTTCGGCAAGGAGGCGGCGCTGTCGGCCGGCATAGACCATGCGCGCGGCAACGCCGTGGTGCTGATCGACGCCGACTTCCAGCATCCGCTGGAGATGCTGCCCCAGATGTGCGAGCTGTGGCAGTCCGGCTACGACATGGTCTATGGCGTGATCGCCGACCGGGGCGCCGAAAGCGGCGCCAAGCGCGTGGGCACCAACCTGTTCTACCGGCTCATGAATGCCGGCAACCTGGTGAAGATCCCGCCCAATGCCGGCGACTTCCGCTGGCTGGACCGCTGCGTGGCCGACGCGCTCAAGGCCCTGCCGGAGAGCCACCGCTTCATGAAGGGCCTGTACGCCTGGGTGGGCTTCAAGGCCGCGGCCCTGCCGTTCGTGCCGGCCGACCGCACGGCCGGGGCGTCCAGCTTCAATTTCCGGCGCCTGGGCTCGCTGGCCCTGCTGGGGCTGACCTCGTTCACCACCTTGCCGCTGCGCGTGTGGAGCGTGGTGGGCGGGATCATCTCGCTGGCGGCCCTGCTCTACGGCCTGTGGATCACCATGGAGACGCTGATCTTCGGCAACCCGCTGGACGGCTGGCCCACGCTGGCGGCCAGCATCATGCTGTTCTCGGGCGTGCAGCTGATGTCCATCGGCATCCTGGGCGAGTACATCGGCCGGATCTATGACGAGGTCAAGCGCCGTCCCACCTACCTGCTGGCGCGCGACGAAGACCGCAGCCCGCTGGCGCCACGGGACTAGCCATGCACGACGTGATCGCACAACTGCGCCGCCTGCCGCAGGCGCTGCAGTTCGTGCTGGTAGGGGGCTGCGCGGCCGCCACGCACCTGGCCGTGGTCGCCCTGCTGGTGCAACGGGTGGGCATGGCGCCGCTGCATGCCAACGTGCTGGCCTTTCTCGTGGCCTTCGTGGTCAGCTACAACGGCCATGCGCTGTTCACCTTCGTGCAGGCAGGGGCGCAAGGCTGGGCCGTGGCCGGCAAGTACTTCGCCGTGGCCTGTGCCTCCTTCGTGGCCAACGAGCTGCTGTACTGGGTGGCCCTGCACTGGCTGCACTGGCACTATTTCTGGAGCCTGGCCCTGGTGCTGGTGCTGGTGGCGGTGGGCACCTTCGTCTTCGCCAAGTTCTGGGCCTTTGCGGCCCCCGGCCGCAAGGAATCCTCATGAACACCGTACCTGCCAGAAACAACGGGGAGAAGGCCTCGGCCAGAACCGTCGTCCTGTGCGCCGACGACTATGCGCTGCACCCCCTGGTCGATGAAGCCGTGGAGCAGCTCACGCTGCAGGGCCGGCTGTCGGCCACCAGCTGCATGACCACCTCGCCGCACTGGAGGCAGGCCGCCAGGCGCCTGCCCGCGCTGCGCCCGCGCCTGTCGCTGGGCCTGCACTTCAACCTGACCGAAGGCCACGGCCTGCAGCCCGCCGCCGGCATCGGTGCCGTGATCGCGCGCGCCTATGCCGGCGCACTCGGCGGCGCCGCCATGCGCGACGCCTGGCGCCGCCAGCTCGACGCCTTCGAGGACGCGCTGGGCATGGCCCCCGACTTCATCGACGGCCACCAGCACGTGCACCAGCTCCCCGGCGTGCGCGCCGCGCTGGTGCAGGAATTGCGCCAGCGCTATGGCGACAACGCCGACGACCTGCCCTGGGTCCGCTCCACCACCCCGGCCGGCCAGCTCTGGCGCGACCCCAAGGCCGCCATCATCGCCCTGCTGGGCGGCTGGACCACCACCCGCCGCCTGCGCCGCCAGGGCGTGCCGCTCAACCACGGCTTCGGCGGCGTCTACGCCTTCGACCAGCCCACGCCCGAAGGCTATGGCCGCCACATGGCCCAATGGCTGGCCCAGCTGCAGCCCGGCAGCCTCATGATGTGCCACCCCGCCACCGCCCCCGTCCAGGGCGACGCCATAGGCGCCCAGCGCGCCGTCGAATACGCCTACCTGCGCTCCGACGCCTTCGCCCAGGCCCTCGAACAGGCGCACTGCCACATCGCCCAAGGCCCCCTGACCCCGCTGTTTACATCGAACTAAGAAGCGGCAATAGAAAAAGCCCGGCCAAAAATGGACCGGGCCATGTGGGCGCAGCGCAAAAAACCGGCGAGGCCCAAAGCAAGGGACAGCAAGCAAGGGCCGCCCCGCAGCGAGGCTGTCGTCCCCCTCCCCCGCGAAGCGGGTAGAGAGGGGGAAGGCGCGCCAGCGCCTCAGGGGGTGCTATCAGTACTCCCAGAAGATGCGCTGCAACTGCTTCGTGTCCTGCGTCTTGGTCAGGGCCACGGCCGCCAGCAGGCGCGCCTTCTGCGGGTTCAGGTCATGGGCGACGACCCAGTCGTACTTGTCATCGGGCTGCTCGGCATTGCGCAGCACGAAGCCGGCCGGCACGCGCGAGCTGCGCACCACGATCACGCCCTTTTGGCGCAGTTCATTGAGCTTGGGCACGATGCGGTCGGCCACCGAGCCATTGCCCGTGCCTGCATGCACGATGGCCTTGACGCCGGCCTTGCCCAGCGCGTCGATGGCCGTGGCGGGCACGTTGCCGTAGCCATAGACGATGTCCACGGCGGGCAGGTCGGTGATCTGCTCGATGTTGAACTCGCTGCCCCTGGTGTGGCGCTTGACGGGGGCGCGGAACCAGTAGGTCTTGCCCTCGACCACCATGCCCAGCGGGCCCCACTGGCTGGCGAAGGCATTGGTCTTGATGTTGGTGAGCTTGGCGACATCGCGCGCGGAGTCGATGTTGTCGTTCATGCTGACCAGCACGCCCTTGCCCGCCGAGTCCTTGGACGCGGCCGTGGCCACGGCGCCCAGCAGGTTCAGCGCACCGTCGGCCGAGATGGCCGTGCCGGGGCGCATGGAGCCGACCATGACGATGGGCTTGTCGGTGGGCACCACCAGGTTCAGGAAGTAGCCGGTTTCCTCCAGCGTGTCCGTGCCGTGGGTGACGACGATGCCGTCCACGCCGGGCTGCTTGGCCAGTTCGTTGACGCGGCGGGCCAGCGTCAGCAGTTCCTTGTTGGTGAAGCTCTCGGAGGCGATCTGGAAGACCTGCTCGCCGGACACGTTGGCGATGTTGCTCAGCTCGGGCAGGCCGGCCAGCAGCTTGTCCACGGGCACCTTGGCGGCCGTGTAGGTGGCGCTGTTGACGGCGCTGGCGCCCGCGCCGGCAATGGTGCCGCCCGTGGCCAGGACGACCACGTTGGGCTTGCCGGCCTGTGCGGTGGGAGCGGGGGCAGGGGCGGTCGCCGTGGCGGGCGCTGCGGCTGCGGGGGCCTGGCTGGCGCCGGGCTGGGACGCGCAGCCTGCCAGCGCAAGCGCGACGGCCATCAAGGTCATACGGAAGGGGGTGAACGGCATGTATCGCTCCTGGAAAGGCATTGAATGATCCAGCCTTGTGGGCTGAATGCGGCACGATGCAATAAACATGCCCCGCCTGCATCAGCGCAAATCCCGATGGGAGCGGCGCGGCGAATGCGCTAAAAGCGCTTCCGAAAAAGGAGCGGTGAACGCTTTACGGGATTGCGCCCAAGGCCTGAAAGGCTTGAGGTTTTTTGGGGCCGTTCCAAAGGCCGTGCCACGCTCAGATGGCCAGCGGGTCCACGTCCACCAGCCAGCGCACCAGGGCGCGGTGCCCGGGCTGTGCCCTGATCCAGTGCAGGTGCGTCTGCCAGGCCCAGAGAAAGCGCAGCAGGGCGGGCCGCTGGGCCGACTCGATCAGCATCTGCGCGCGCTCCACATTGGCCACGCGCTGCACGGACATGGGAATGGGCGGGTAGAGAAAGACATCGTCCACATGGGGCAGGCCGGCCTGGCGGGCGGCCTCGGCCGCAGCGGACAGGAAGGCCTGGGCGGCTTCCTGGGTGCGCGCATCGGCCCGCACGATGGCCTGGAAGGCGAAGGGCGGCATGCCCGCATCGCGCCGCTCGCGCAACTGGCGCGCGGCGAAGGCCGGGTAGTCGTGCGAGCGCAGCGCGGTGTAGACGGGGTGGGACGGGTCGTGCGTCTGTATCCACATCTCCGGGTGGCTGCCCTGGGCGGCCACGTAGTGTGCGTCGCGTCCTGCGCGGCCGGCGGCCTGCATCAGCAGGCTGAACAGGCGCTCGGGCGCTCGGTAGTCGCTGGAGAAAAGAGCGCTGTCGGGCTGCACGGCGGCTACCAGGGTGATGCGCCGGAAGTCATGGCCCTTGGCCACCATCTGGGTGCCCACCAGCACGTCGATGTCGCCCGCATGCACCTGGGCCAGTTGCTCCTCCAGCGCGCCCTTGGCGCGCGTGGTGTCGGCGTCGATGCGCGCCACGCGGGCGGGCTCGCGGTCGGGACGCTGCACATTGCGCAGCAGGCGGGCCAGTTCTTCCTCCAGCTGCTCCGTGCCCTTGCCCAGCGGCAGGATGTCGGGATTGCCGCAGCCGGGGCAGGCCATGGGCACGCGCTGGGTGTAGCCGCAGTGGTGGCAGCGCAGCGTGCGGTCGGCCTTGTGGAAGACCTGGTGGGCGCTGCAGTGCGGGCAGTCGCTTTTCCAGCCGCAGTCGGCGCAGAACAGCACGGGCGCGAAGCCGCGGCGGTTGAGCAGCACCAGGCTTTGCTCGCCGCGCTGCACGCGCTCGGTGATGGCATCGATCAGCGGCGGCGAGAACACGGCCTTGCGCGGCTGCTGGCCCATGTCCACCAGGCGCACGCGCGGCAGGGCGGCCGCGCCGATGCGGCTGGGCATGTGCAGGCGCAGGTAGCGGCCGCCCTGCGGCTCGTCGGCATTGGGCGGGCGGCTGGCGTGCCAGCTCTCCAGCGACGGCGTGGCACTGCCCAGGATGACCTTGGCGCCGGTATCGCGCGCGCGCCAGATGGCGAGGTCGCGCGCCGAGTAGCGTGCGCCTTCCTGCTGCTTGTAGCTGGCGTCGTGCTCCTCGTCCACCACGATGAGCGACAGGCCCGGCAGGCTGGCGAAGACCGACATGCGCGTGCCCAGCACGATGCGCGCCACGCCGGTGTGCGCGGCCAGCCAGCTCTTGAGCCGCTGGGGGTTGGTCATTGCGCTGTGCATGCTGACCACGCAGGCGGCGCCGTACTGCGGCGCGAAGCGCTCCGTGAAGCGCTGCTCCAGCTGGGGCGTGAGGTTGATCTCGGGCACCATCACCAGCACCTGGGCGCCGGGGTCGGCATCCAGCGCGGCCTGGGTGGCTCTCAGATAGACCTCGGTCTTGCCGCTGCCCGTGCTGCCGAAGAGCAGAAAGGGGCCGGGATGGGCGGCGATCTGCGTGAAGACGTCGGCCTGCTCGGCGCTGAGGACGATGGGGGGAATGTCTGCGGCGGCCGGGGCCGGTGCAGGCGCTGATGCAGGCGCAGTGCCAGGCGCCTGTTGCGCCTGTTCCTCTTTTGCAGCCTTGGCCGCTCTCTTCGCCGCGGCCTTGGTCGGCCTGAGCCGGCGCGCCAGTTGCTCGGCCGTCATCTCGCGCAGTTGCGGGGGCAGGGCCGTCACGGCGATTTCGCCCACGCTGCGCTGGTAGTAGTAGGCGGCGAAGGCCACCAGCCGGCGCCAGGCGGCCGGCAGCGGCGCAATGCCCTGCAGCACGGCGGCGACGGGGCGCAGCTCCACGCCTTCGGGCATGGCGGGGGGGCGGGGCGGGGCGTCCCAGACCACGCCCAGCAGGTCCCGGCGACCCAGGGGCACGCGCACCAGGGTGCCCGCCTCCAGGGGCTGGTCGCAGGTGTAGCTCAGCAGTTCGCCCACGGCGCTGTGCGCCGGCGTCTGGACGGCGACATGGACGGTGTGGGCGGGGAGGGACATGCGAATGCGGGGAAAGCGGGGCCTGAAAACGCGGGCGCCGCACGGCAGGGCCTGCGGCAACCAAGCCGCCAAGCATAAGCCTTTGGCGCTGCCCGGAGCCTGGGTGCGGCGTTCTACACCAGACGCCCCGGCCGGTGACTGCGGGTTTCTGGGTATATCGTCAATTTCTGTGGATAACTTTGTGGGGATTATTCGGATCTATGGGCATGCACCTGCTTATCCGGCCTTGCCAATCGGTGCATGCTGAAAATGTTGCTATCAAAAAATTTATTCAAAAACAATGGCTTATATCGATATGTCGCCGGCGTGCAGGCGCGGATGACAACTGCAACTCCTAGGGCCTCGCTCGGATTTTTCTGTGCATAAGATGGTCTGTGGCCATCTTGTGCAGCAAGCGGCTGTCGGGTACCCGGCTTGTGGACAGCGGGGCCTTGCCGGGCCGTTGGCGGCCCCGGCAGGGGCCGGCGCTGCGCTGGCGTCCGGCCCTGGGGTTCGGGAGAAGCGGGGGCGGGGAGGCGGCTCGCTCAGCGCTGGCGCAGGGCGCGCGAATGGCTGTGCACGGTCTCCACCAGCGCCGCCACATGCTCGGGCGGCGTGAACTGGCTGATGCCGTGGCCCAGGTTGAAGATGTGCGTGGGGCCCGTGGTGGTCCTGTCGGTGTGCGGAGCGCCGAAGCTGTCGAGCACGGCGCGCGCCTGCTCGGCCACGCGTTCGGGCGGTGCGAACAGCACATTGGGGTCGATGTTGCCCTGCAGCGCCTTGCCGGGTCCGCCCACCTCGCCGCCGACGATGGCGCGGGCGCGGGCCAGGTTGGCCGTCCAGTCCAGGCCCAGCACCTCGCAGTCCAGGTCCTTCATGTCGGGCAGCCAGATGCCGCCGCCCTTGGTGAAGACGATGCGCGGCACGTCCTGCCCATCGACGCCCGTGCGCTTGAGTCCGGCCAGCACGCGCTTGGTATAGGCCAGGCTGAATTCCTGAAAGGCGCCGTCGGCCAGCACACCGCCCCAGCTGTCGAACACCATCACGGCCTGGGCGCCCGCATCGATCTGGGCGTTGAGGTAGGCGGCCACGCTGTCGGCGTTGACGGACAGGATGCGGTGCATCAGGTCGGGGCGCGCATACATCAGGCTCTTGACCAGGCGGTAGTCGTCGCTGCCCTTGCCCTCGACCATGTAGCAGGCCAGGGTCCAGGGGCTGCCCGAGAAACCGATCAGCGGCACGCGGCCATCGAGCGCGCGGCGGATGCTGGTCACGGCGTCGAACACATAGCGCAGCTTGTCCATGTCGGGCACGGCCAGCTCGGCCACGGCGGCCTCGTCGCGCACCACCTTGGCAAAGCGCGGGCCTTCGCCTTCGGCAAAGGACAGGCCCAGGCCCATGGCGTCGGGCACGGTCAGGATGTCGGAGAACAGGATGGCCGCGTCGAGCGGGAAGCGCTCCAGTGGCTGCAGCGTGACCTCGGTGGCGTAGTCCACGTTGGTGGCCAGGCCCATGAAGCTGCCGGCCCGGGCGCGCGTGGCCTTGTATTCGGGGAGATAGCGGCCCGCCTGGCGCATCAGCCACAGCGGCGTGTAGTCGGTGGCCTGGCGCCGGCAGGCGCGCAGGAAGGTGTCGTTGGTCAGGGGGGCGAAGCTCATGGTGGGCGATTGTCGCCGAGTCGGCTTCGCCAGGCTGTCGCGATGCCCGAGCAGCGCAGGGCGTCTTGCCTCGGGTTAACCCTGGTCAATATCGGCGGCAACGGGCTTTTTGAGGCCGCTACATTGTGCGGCGTGCGTTCCGCACGGGAATCCGTCCATGCAAGGAGAGAGTTTGCGATGCAGCGAAGAACCCTGACCCAGATCCTGGCCCTGGCCCCGGCTGTTTCGGCCGCCAGCTGGCTGGCTGGAAGTGCCACGGCGGCCGAGCCGCTGTTTCCGGGCAAGGCGCCGCTGCGCATCATCGTGGGCTACCCGCCCGGTGGCGCCACCGACCGCGTGGCGCGCATCGTTGCCGACAAGCTGCAGGCGCGCGTGGGCTCGCCCGTGGTGGTGGAGAACAAGCCCGGCGCGGGCGGCCGCCTGTCGGCCCAGTATGTGAAGAACGCGCCGGCCTCCCAGCCCGCGCTGCTGCTGGCCAACCCGGCCGTGATGCTGGTGGCGCCCCTGGTGTTCCCCGACTCGGGCTACGACCCCGACAAGGACTTCCGCCCGGTCAGCGAGGTCAATCGCTACGAATTCGGCGTGGCCGTGGCCAGTGCCGTGCCCGTCAGGCAGCTGTCGCACCTGCTGGCCTGGCTGCGTGCCAATCCGCAGCAGGCCAACGTGGGCGTGCCGGCCACGGGCAGCCTGCCGCACTTCTTCTCGCTGATGCTGGGCGAGGCCGCCAAGGTCCGGACCGAAACCGTGGGCTACAAGGGCTCGGCCCCGCTGCTGACCGACCTGGTGGGTGGCCAGGTGCCGCTGGCCATCGACACCTTCGACGTGCTGCTGCCCCAGCACGAGGCCGGCAAGATCCGCGTGCTGGCCGTGTCGGGCGAACGCCGCAGCACCATGGCGCCGGACATACCCACGCTCAAGGAATCGGGCCTGAACCTGTCGGGCATGGGCTGGAACACCTTGTTCGCGCCGCAGAGCATGGCGCCCGACATTGCCGAGCGCCTGTCGCGCATGGTGCAGGAGATCATGAAGGAGCCCGACACGCGCCAGAAATTCGAGGCCAGCCGGCTCACCCCGGTCTCCAGCAGCAGCGCGCAGACGGCCGAGATGCTCAAGGCCTACCGCGCGCAGTGGACGCCGGTGGTGCAGCGCTCGGGTTTCAAGCCCTGAACCTTCAAGAAAAATGGCCCGTGCGGGCCTTTTTTCATCGCCGGGCCGCCCCAAGATGAAAAACGCCCCCTCGGGGGGCAGCGTGGGGGTCATTTTTCATGGGGCCTAGGGGTTTCCTCGGTGCCTGGGCGCTTGTGGTGGAAAGGGTCTGGCGACTAACATTTACCGACCATTCGGTAAATTATGTTTGATCTGCCGCATAAAGACGGCAGACAGGCCACGGAGACTTTCATGCCCCCATCGCTGGTTCTGGTTGAGCAGCAAGACGCCGTCCGCACCCTGGTGCTGAACCGCCCCGACGCGCTCAACAGCTTCAACGCGCAGCTGCACGAGCAGCTGCTTTCGGCCCTGGAGCAGGCCGCCGGCGATGCCACGGTGCGCTGCGTGGTGCTCACGGGGGCGGGGCGCGGCTTTTGCGCGGGCCAGGATCTGTCCGACCCCGAGGCCGCGCCCGACCAGAACCTGGGCGACCTGATCGAGCGCCGCTACCAGCCGCTGTGCCTGCGGCTCAAGTCCATGCCCGTGCCCGTGGTGGCCGCCGTCAATGGCGTGGCCGCAGGCGCGGGCGCCAATATCGCGCTGGCCTGCGACCTGGTGCTGGCCGCACGCTCGGCCAGCTTCATCCAGGCCTTTGCCAAGATCGGCCTGGTGCCCGACTGCGGCGGCACCTGGCTGCTGCCGCGCCTGGTGGGCCGTGCGCGCGCCCTGGGCCTTGCGCTGCTGGGCGACAAGCTGCCTGCGGCCGAGGCCGAACGCATGGGCCTGATCTGGCGCTGCGTGGAAGATGCCGATTTGCGCAGCGAGGCCCAGGCCCTGGCCCAACGCCTGGCCGCCATGCCCGTGCGGGCCCTGGCGCGCACACGGGAGGCCATGGACTCGGCCCAACTGCTGGACTACGAGCATGCGCTCACGCGCGAGGCGCGCCAGCAGGGCCAGCTGGGCGCGGCCCACGACTACCAGGAGGGCGTGGCCGCCTTCCTGGGCAAGCGGGCTGCCGTGTTCTCGGACCGTTGAGGAGCGGCGCCATGCAAGACAACCACACCCCGGACGAAGCCGCACAGCGCCTGGCCGAGCAGGTGCGCGACGGCATGCTGGCGCGCGACCGCGCCGCGCAAGGCCTGGGCCTGCGCATCACGGACATTGCCCCCGGCGCGGCGCGCATGGAGATGGCCGTGCGCGACGACATGCTCAACGGCTTCGACATCTGCCACGGCGGCTTCATCACGGCGCTGGCCGACACGGCCTTTGCCTATGCCTGCAATGCGCGCAACGAGATGACGGTGGCCTCGGGCCTGAGCGTGGACTTCGTCGCGCCCGGCCGGCCCGGCGACGTGCTCACGGCCCAGGCCCGCGAAGTCTCGCGCGCAGGCCGCACCGGCGTCTATGACGTGCAGGTCACCAACCAGCGCCAGGAAGTGATCGCGCTGTTACGTGGCCGCTCGCACAGCTTCAAGGGCCGGCCCACCGTGCCCGGCCTGACAGAGCCCGCCTGAAGAGGTCCGCCATGTCCCAGCAGCGCCCCGCCCCCGGCGACCTCGACGCCATCGAAACCGCCAGCCGCGACGAGATCGCCTCGCTGCAGCTGCTGCGCCTGCGCTGGTCGCTGCAGCATGCCTACGACAACGTGCCGCACTACCGCCGCGCCTTCGACGAGAAGGGCGTGCATCCGTCCGACCTGCGCACGCTGTCCGACCTGGCCCGCTTTCCCTTCACCACCAAGAAGGACCTGCGCGAGAACTACCCGTTCGGCATGTTCGCCGTGCCGCGCCAGAAGGTGGCGCGCGTGCATGCCTCCTCGGGCACCACGGGCAAGCCCACGGTCGTGGGCTACACGTTGAATGACATCGACAACTGGGCCAACCTGGTGGCGCGCTCCATCCGCGCGGCGGGCGGGCGGCCCGGCGACATGGTGCATGTGGCCTATGGCTACGGCCTGTTCACGGGCGGCCTGGGCGCGCACTACGGCGCCGAGCGCGCGGGCTGCACCGTGGTGCCCATGTCGGGCGGGCAGACCGAAAAGCAGGTGCAGCTGATCCAGGATTTCCGGCCCGACATCATCATG